>JAGZEG010000008.1 GCA_018368455.1 Coriobacteriia bacterium | reverse complement strand
GCGCACCCGGACCCGCTACGAGACGATCGACGGCAGGAGGGCGAGGCTGGGCCTGCCGGTGTAGGATTGGTCCAAGAAATCTGCCGCATCCCCTATCGCCGCATTTGTAGCAGCGCATTTCACGAGGCGCCATTTTGTAGCAGGAGGCTCGGGGGTGGCGCCCTCGCGACTCCCCGGTTTCTTGCGTGTGGGATGGTATGATGCGACGGCTGCCGCACGTCGATGTGCGGCCAATCCCATCCCAAGAAGAGGACGCTGCCGTGACAGGATCTGCCCGCTCGCTCGACACGCTGCCCACCTGGACGTACAAGGTGCTTGTCGTCATCGCCACGATGATCTGGGGCGGCAGCTTTGTCGTCATGAAGGACGTCGTGGGCGTGCTGGAGCCGGCGTGGCTACTCGGCATCCGCTTTACGCTGGCGGGTCTGATCCTGCTTGCCATCCTGCGTCGTCGCGTGGCAACCGAGTTTTGCTTGCGGACGCTGGGGGCGGGTGTGCTGCTCGGCGTCTTCGACTTCTCGGCGTTCCTGACGCAGACGGTGGGGCTGCAGCATACGACGCCGGGCATCAACGCGTTTCTCACGGCGACGTACTGCGTCATCGTGCCGTTCATCTGGTGGATCGTCGCGCGACGCAGGCCGAGCGTCTTCAACGTGGGCGCGGCGTTGTTGGCAGTGGCGGGCATCTGGCTCGTGTCGGTCAGCAGCAGCGGCGAGGGTCTGCACATCGGCTTTGGCGAGCTCATGACGCTCGTGGGTGCGCTGATGTTCGCCGTCCATATCGTGCTCGTTTCGAAGTTCTCCCGCTTTGCCGATGCGCTGGTGCTCACCGTCATCCAGTTTCTCACGGAGGGTCTGTGCGGCTTGGGCATGGGCGCGCTCACCGAGACGGCGCCGACCCTGTCTGTTTTCTCGCCGGCTGTCGTCGCGCAGATGGCGTTTCTCATCCTGTTCGCGTCGATCTTCGCGTTTGGCGCGCAGAACCTGGCGCTGGCTCACGTGCCGCCGACCCAGACCTCGCTGCTGCTGAGCCTCGAGTCGGTCTTTGGCGTGATTTTCTCGGTGCTGCTCTACGGCGAGCAGGTCACGCCGCGACTGCTGCTGGGCTTCGTCCTCATCTTCGCCGCCATTACGGTCAGCGAGACGTTCCCACTCAAGAAGAAGCAGCCTCCCACCAGTGACGCGGGCCTCCCCGCAGGAGATTAGCGATCCCGGGCAAGCGGCCGGCCAACGGAGATTGTCCATTGGCCGGCCAAAGTGTCACGCGCTCCCCTGATGCGAGGCCGCATTGTTTGTCGGCGGGCAGGGCTTACTTCGTCTTGGTCGGTGGACGAGTGCGCGCCGTCCGCCAGGCCTGCCTTCTTATGCCAGGTAGGTGCTCACGGCATCCTGAGCGGCGGTGCGCCCGGAGTAGACGTTATTGGCGTTGCAGCCTCCGGAGACGTTAATCGTGTAGATGTTGCTCCAAAGCATGGCGCCCTCCACGCCGACAACGTACAGCCCGGCGATAGGCTGTCCCTCTTCATCAATCGCGTGGAATGTCCGGTCAGTGTAAATGGACCCCACGCTCGCGTTGATTTCGGTGATGACGTGGATGCCGTAGAATGGGGCTTGTTCGATTGCCTGCAGGGATTCTGGCGCCTTGCCGTAGTTATGGTCGGAACCAATCTCAGCAAAGCCGTTGTACTCTTTGATTGTCGAGCACAGGGTGTCAGCGTCGACGCCCATGGCTTCGGCGAGCTCTTCGATGGTGTCGGCTTTGACGATCTCGCCGGAGGCAAGGCCGTCATCGAGCTGCTTTTGGGCTTCGGCGTCGCCTGCCATGAAGGTCTCGACCATGGCTGCGTCCATGATGACGTGAGTGCTCTTGTTGCGGAAGGATGGCACTGCCATGAGCATGATGTTCGCGGCGGAGCAGTCCTCGTTGATGAATCGCTCACCCTTCTCGTTTACCCACACCGCATACGGGGCGTTGACGCCGATGACAAAGCTCCACTTGCCGTTCTGGTAATAGCCGGGCAGCCCCTTGACGATGTGGGCAGCGAGAAAGGCAGCGTTGGATAGGTAGCTACGAGCACCGGCGGCGATGGCCATTTTGTGCCCCGAGCCGTCATGGCCGGGGAACCCGCCACGCGAGATTTTGTTGTCTGTGAGGCAAAACTCCGCCATCATCTCGTCGTTGTCGGCGAAGCCTCCGGTGGCGAGGATGACGGCTTTTGCATCAATCTGCACGATGCCGTCGGGACCTTCGGCAAGAACGCCGCTCACCTTTCCCGAGGCGTCCTGAACAAGCGATGTGGCGGCTGTCTCATACAGGAATGTGACGCCGAGCTCCTCGGCTTTGAAGGTCATCGGCTCCACGTAGTCGCTCTGACCAGTGCCGCTTGCGAAGCGATGAAACACCTTGAGCGTGCCCATAGCGGCATCAACGTCGCTGAACGTGACGCCGTTTTCGAGCATCCAGTCGATGTTCGCGCCTGAGGCGTGCACCATGTCGACGTACCCGGGGCCGCTGGCGCGCAGCTGAGACGCCTCGAGCTCCGAGCGAATCGTGGCTCCAGGGTCAATCTCAATGCCTTGCTTGCTCTGCATGCTCGAACCGATGCCGAAGCACCCCTCGACGCCCTTGACGTTGCCACCGGATGTCGCCTGGCTTTCGACGCAGATAACGCTGGCGCCGAGCTCGGCGGCTTCGACGCAGGCGGCAAGGCCGGCGGCTCCCGCGCCGATGACGACGATGTCACAGGTCTCAGTGGAGTCGGCGGCCGCCGGAGAGGAAGACTTGGCATCAGAGGCCTCGGAAGCCTCGGAGGCAATGGCGGGTTGAGAGATGGTCAGGGTGGCTGCACCAATGGCTCCTGCTGCCGCTAGGGCCCCTGCGCCCTTGGCGAACGTTCTGCGGCTCATGCGTTCGATGTGGGAACTGGTCATGGCTGTTCTCTCCTTACGAATCACGAAGGTGATGCGGCGCGCTGCCGCGTACGAGTGACAGCATCTCCTTCGCAGCGTCTCAGGGCAGCATGCTGTGCTGGTGAATTTAGCGATGACGTGTCTCACCAAGATTGGATGAGGCTGTTTGAGCTGCAAGAACTAGGAGCTCGTCTTTGCTGTGGACGCCGGTCTTCTGATAGATGTGGGCAACGTGGGAGCGCACGGTGTTAACGGAGAGAGACAGGTCTCGAGCAATGCCTGGAACGCTTTTGCCGCGGAGGAGCTGCTCAAGGAGGTTCTCTTCGCGCGGTGTGAGCTC
Organism: Coriobacteriia bacterium; assembly: GCA_018368455.1. Taxonomy (NCBI): domain Bacteria; kingdom Bacillati; phylum Actinomycetota; class Coriobacteriia; species Coriobacteriia bacterium. Next base: position 166,984 of record JAGZEG010000008.1, on the reverse strand, counting down.
GTAGCTTCGGGCAACGCGCGCTGCTACGAGTTCCGGAGGCTCGTCGTTGTCGGAGCGCTTTGAGGTGGGGATAAGCGCCTGGCCGGGGCGCAGAGCTTTCGAGGAGAAGAAGCCAACGAGAATTAGGGCATAGGCGACTCCCAGGACGAGAGGGGACGTTGGCGTGCCGGATGGGCTGGCTCCCAGCGCTGCCACGACCATGCCCGCGGCGAGTCCAACGTCAGTCATGACGATGACGGGCGCGAGCGTGCACGCGACAGGAAGTAGGCGCAGATGGGCCGCCTCGCATGCCCTGGCGTATACGATGACGGTGAGCAGCTGCTGAGAAAAGAAAAATAGCAGACCTGTCCATGCCAATCCTACGCTGCTGGTTGAAGCGCATAGGAGCAAGCCGGCAATGGCGACGGGCATGACTATGGCGCCGATGGTTGCCGAGGACCCGAGACGTCGGCGCACGAGCTCGTCGACGGCGGCGACGGCGAGGGTGAGTGCCTCACTTCCACCGAGAAGGGGCAGCCACCAGGATGCGTCAGAGCGGGAAGACCCCACGAGGTTTTGGAACAGGCCAAGCGGCAGAGAGTAGGCGAGACAGAAGAGGGCAAAGCGTACGGAGGAGGCAGTGAGGAAGGGAGGCTGCCTTCTCGCCGGGGGTGTTCCGTTGTGCGGTCCTTGCTCTCTGGCCCATTTGGCCTGGATGCCGGAACGGTCGAAGAATTTGGCCGAATTGGGCGATACGCTGGCTGTGGGGCCCTGGGAGGTGGTGCCCGTGCGGATAAGAAGCGCACCGATGATGGGTAGTAATGCGAGCACCATATTCGGAATGGGCTGGGGAAGCAAAACAAGCGGAATGTCGAGGAGGGTGGCTGCAAGGATTCCGGCGAGCAGGGGCCATTGCCATCCCCGAGGATGGGGAAGGCCTGTGAATAGCTCTGCCCAGCAAACGATGAAGCCTCCCGCACCGATGCCGGTGAGCGCTGCCCCCAATAGGCGCATGATGGTCTGGGCTTCCATCCCCGCTGCGGGAGTGGCAAGGGCGATGTGGCCGGCGAGCATGAGGAGCGGGGCGCCTGCTATAGCAGGTGAAGTACGGGTATGGGGGGCTTTCCTGCGACTAAGCGCGTACAAGGCGCACAGCGTAACGATGTGGGCGACCGCGCTGACAAACCAGACGCTGTCTAATGGATTCGATACATTTGGAGTTTGCTGAGCAATGAGCGTGCAAAATGTCCATGCCCAGTAACAAGCAAAGCTTGCCGTACAGGCGATGCCCGCTGTTTGTTTTCGGCCCGATGAAGTGAGTCTATGCATTATTGGTAACCCCAGGTCTCTCGAACCGTCTTCGTAGAGTCGAATTCAACCAAGTGTAGCGGTTTGGGATTTGTTGATGGTCAAACGACGTAAAAACCAGGGTGTAGAGCCGATGGGATTCTGTTGGTCTGGCAAATTGGAATCGGTATACACGATGTCTCGAGCGGGGCTCGACGCCTCCTCGCGCCTAGATTTAACGATGCCGTTGGGCATGAGGTCGGCCGGAAGTGTGCTTACCCCAGGAGGGGTGGGCGTGGGCGTTGGCCGCTCGTGCCCCGGAGCTTGTCAACTTTTCGGTGCGGGGCGTCAACGAGGGGGTGGCAGGGGCCTCGCTCGCCGGGATGATACGGTTCTCCCTGAAGGTGCTGGCGAAGGGAAACGCCAGCTCACATGATGCAAAGGGGAGATAGCCATGATTGATCACGACCTCTCTGGAGTGCCGGACGCCACCTGTTCTCAGGCTGCCGAGCAGTCGCACGCGGAGCCGACCGCCGGCGTCACGCGCCGTGGCTTCGTCGGCAGAGCGGCGGGCGTCGCGGGGCTGGCCGCCACTGCGCTCACTGGCGCTTCTTCGGCCGTCGCACTGGCTTCGGAGCCCGCAGCTGGTTCCTCCACCTCGGATGTCCCTACCGCTTCCGATGCCCCTGCGTCCTCAGGCGTCGATGCCGTCACGCAGCGTCTGCTTGACCGCGGCATCGCTGGCGCTAACCTGCCGCAGGCTGCGCCCATCGCTCCCGCCGAGCCCCCGGCCGCCTGGGATGACGAGGCCGACGTCGTAATCGTCGGCTTGGGCGGTGGCGGCCTCGTGGCGGCGGCCTACCTTGCCCAGCAGGGCTACAAGGTCATCGCCGTCGAGAAGGACGCCATCACCGGTGGTGCCGGGCGCCATGCGTGCGTGTTTGCCAACTGCTACGGCGGCTCGGCCGATCAGAACGCCATGGAGTTCGCGCTGCCCACCTTCCCGCCCGACCTCAACGCCTTCGTTCGCATGTACGAGGCCGACAACAACTTCTCCATCGACGAGTGGTTCCTGCGCAACATGCTCCAGATGTCCGGCGAGGCCTGCGATTTCATCATGGGCACGGACGGCATGAACATGGTGTGCGACGGCGCGGTGTGGCGCGACGCCGACGTGGCCAACGGCCTGCAGAACCACGTCCTGGGTATGGAGAACCCCACGAACGCCATGGAGGCCGCGGCTCGCGCCGCCGGCGCTGACCTGCGCCTGTTCACGGAGTGCTCGCAGCTTGTGAGCGATAGCTCGCGCGTCGTCGGCGTCGTGGTGATTGACGAGAACGGCGATGCGAAGTACCTGGGCGCCTCCACGGGCGTCATCCTGTGCGCTGGCGGTTTCGGCATGAACAAGGACCTCATCAAGGCCTATCTGCCCAGCGCCTACGAGGGCACCGTGCTGGGCGGTCCCGTCCCCACGCACACCGGCGAGGTCTTCCGCATGGGCCTGGGCCTGGGCGCCGACTTCTGTGGCTACGACTCCTGGTGCAACTGGGAGGGCGCCATCGACGAGATGACGGCCGGCGGCGACGGTAGCTTCTACCACTACTTCTGGCATGGCGAGCGCCAGCTGTTTCATAACCTCTGGCTCATCATCGGCAAGAACGGCAACCGCCAGCCGTTCAACGCTCCGATCCAGGAGCTCTACGCCAACCCCGGCGGTCAGATGGGCGATTTGACGAACACGGCGGCCTGGATGTCGGCGGTCGGCCACAAGGTGTACTCCATCTGCGACTCGACATTCCCGACGACGATTTTCGAGAACGAGGTGCTGGCGCCCACGACGACGGACACCTGCCGCATCCCGATTAGCGACCCCAGCGTCCTCATCGAGAACGGCGGCCTTGTCTCCGCGGACTGGCTGGCTGAGGTCGACGAGGCGGTTGAGCGCGGCGCCGTCAAGAAGGCGGACACCATCGAGGAGCTCGCTGGTCAGCTTGGGCAGGTCGCGACGCGTAGGCGCGCCGGATTGATGGTGGTATGCGGCCCCGGACCTGGATGGCGCAGATGCGCTGCCTGGGTTCGGGGCCGCGGCTGTATGTGGAAGCTCGGCTCGAATCCGGCTACTCTGCAGCGCTCAATGAATCGCGAGGTGAACTGGTCAAGGTCGAGCGGGCTGCGGATGGCTACTCCTTCCAGGTCTGCGATGTGTAGCGGAGCCTTGGCGCACAGTGGGCTCTCGCGGGGGACGATGACGCGTGTCTCGCTGAGCCCCAGCGATAGCGTCGAGAGGCCGGGGCGCGTATAGGACCCCTGCACGACGCCGGCCCCAAGTGCCCCCGCCTCAATGGAGTCCAGAATGGAGGAGTCGGGCATGCTGAACGTCGTCATACGTAGGTTTGGCGAGCGCCGCGCGAACTCTTCGATAAAATTAAATGCTGGGTTGCCCTCGTGAAAGAACAGGTAATCCAGAGGAAACGACTTGTATGCGACGGAGAGGGTTTGGCCGTCGCCCCGTTGGTCGTGTTGCCTGAGTGAGCGCGCGTACAGCTCGATTTCTTCGAATTCGGCGAGGGCTCGCCATGTGGCCGAGCACCGCCGCACCCTCGGGGGTGGGTGCCATGCCACCTTCGCGGTCGAATATCTCGAAGCCGAGTTCCCGTTCAAGTGAGAGCAGTGCTTTGGAGATGGCCTGCCGCGAGATGAAGAGCTCGCGCGCTGTCTGCGAGACGCTGCCCGTGCGCGCGACGTGCGTGACATAGCGCAGCTGGCGAGATCCCATGGCGGCTCCCCTCCAATCTCCGCGGGCAGCGTGGTCTTCTGCGGGTAGCATGGCGCCATCCTGACAGGCGACGCGGCACCCGGGGCCCTGCAAACAGAAAAACGCGCGCGAAACCCAGCGCGGTTCTCCGCTAGATTATCGCACGCGCTCGTGGCGCTCACCTGTTGCCGCGCGGCTTTCGCCGGAGCGGCGCGCCTGTTACTCCTCCACGGCCTGCGCGAGGGCGTTCGTCAGCGCCTCGACGACGCCGTTCGTCGTGAGCGTGGCGCCGGACAGGCCGTCGATGTCGGTGCCCTGAGCCTCCTCGATCTGCGCGGAGTACGTGCCGTCCTCGATGGGCTCGGCGCCGATGCCGCGGGTCTCGGCCTCGTGCGTCAGCTCCTTGACGGAGATGACGCCGTCCTTGACCTCGACTGTGATGTTGATCTTGCCGCCGCGGCCCTGGCCCTCGCCGCTGTACTCGCCGTCCTTGAACGTCTTGCCGGTCAGGTCGACCGGGCCCTCAGCCTCAGCCTCGGCGCTCTCGTCAACCTTGATGACGACGTCCTCGCTCGTGAACGGGTCGGTGGCGACCTCGGCGTTCACGCCCTCCTGCTCCTCGACGAGCTTGCGGGCGGCGATGCGGCCGAATGCCAGCGCGAAGCTCACGTAGCAGCCGCAGCCAGGGTAGTTGCCGGGTACGCCGAAGATGTTCGTGCCGGTGTCATTGCCGGAGCAATACAGGTGGGGCACGACGTTGCCGTCGACGTCGAGCACCTGGGCGTCAGCGTTGATGCGCACGCCGCCGTGGCACTCGGCCATGTTGTGCGCCGGGACGTTCATCGTGCCGGTCTCGTCCATGTCGAGCCACGAGTTGTACACGTCGTTGTACTTGGGCGCGAACGTGTAGACCTGCGCGACCTCGATCGGGTAGTAGTTGCACATGTTGTACAGGTCGGCACCGATGCGCATGGCGGCCTTGATGCCGTCGCCGGTGCAGTCGTGGCACATGTACGTGACGTAGCCCAGCGAGTCCTGGCAGAAGCGCATCTTCATATCGTCGGCCGCGCAGAAGCCGCCCGTCGCGAGCATGACGCCCTTGGAGGCCTTGATGCGGATCTCGCCGTCAGCCGTCTCGGCGATGACGCCGATGACTGCGCCGTCGCTGCCGAGCACGAAGTCCTTGAGGGCCGTGTTGTACTGGACCTCGATGGAGCCCTCCTCGATCTTGCTGTTGATGCACTCGTACATCGGGTCGAACAGCTCGGGGCCGGAGTTGGGGGCGCCGTCGTAGGAATGCGCCCAGTGCGAGCGGGGCACGGCCTCGTCGCGCGTGATGCCGAACTTGTCGTACTCGCAGCCAACGGCGTTGAGGCAGCCCGACGTCACGCCGTTGCCGCTGTCGCCCGTGGCCTCGTTGCCCTGGGCGTTGGAGTTCTCCTCGGCCCACTCGACCTCGAACAGCTCGTGTCCGCAGTACTTCTCGCACAGGTCCATCATCCAGTTGACGTCCTCGCCGGCGATGTCGGCGTAGGCGCGGATGATCTCCTCGGGGCACAGGTTGTAGTGCTGGTTGACGCAGGTGTTGACCCAGTTGAACAGCGCATCGGGCGTGTCGGTGACGCCGAGCTGCTCCTGAACGCGCGTGCCGGCACCCATGATGGCGCCGCCGCAGCGGGCCATGGAGCCACCGGGCAGGGCGGCCTTCTCGATGATGAGCACCTTGGAGCCCAGGTCAGACGCCTCGATGGCGCAGGCGGCACCGGCAGCGCCGTAGCCGCAGACGAGGATCTCGCACTCCTGGTCCCACGCGGGGGCGTCGGATGCGCCCTCGGCGGCCAGCGCGGTGGAGGCGAGGCCGGCCGTGGCCAGCGTGGCGCCGGCGGCGGCAAGGAAGCTGCGGCGGGTGACAGATGCGGTGGTGCGCTGCATGTGAGTCCTCCTCTTGGATGGGCGGGGCGCCCTGTCTTTGGCCCGGGTTGCCGGCCTGTGGGGCGTGCCCCTGCGTGGCAGGTCCTGTGGCCTGCCGATCGCGGCCCATTGTACGAGGCGGCGTCCCTGATCGTTCCTGCAAGGGGTGCCACGGTGCGTGCAAGGATTTCAGGTGGGCGTGCACGTGATAGAATGCGCATTGCAGAATCTGCAACGCCGCAGCTCTGTGCGGGTATGATCGCGACAAAGGGGGTCGCAATCGCCATATGGGTATTGAGCTGTATCGCGAGTTCATCGTGTTCTCTCGCTTCCTCAACGTCACGCGCGCTGCCGAGGAGCTGCACCTCTCGCCCTCGACGCTCAGCCGCCACCTGTCCGCCCTCGAGGCAGAGATGGGGGGCGAGCTGTTCAAGCACGAGGGTGCGGGGCTTACTCTGACGCCCATCGGCTCCGTGGTGCTGCGCGGTTCGTCGACGATCGTGGCCGACTATCAGGCCATGGCCGACCACATCGCGCGGCTGAAGGCCGAGCAGGCGAACTGCGTGCGCGTGGCGTTTGCGCTGGACGACCGCACGATGATCGACGGCGTCTCTCTGGCGAAGGCCCGCCTCAAGCAGGTGTGCGGCAACCTCGGCGTGCAGGTCAAGCGGGCGCGCGGCAAGTCGAGCCGCGAGGCGCTGGCCGACGGCGAAGTCGACGTCATCATCGACTACCACGTTGGCTGCGACTCGGCCGACTCCGACGACGAGCTCGAGGTCGTCCCCCTCATGGAGGACTCCATCGTCTTTGCGCTGCCACGCGGGGCGTTCGAGGAGGGGCGCCCCGTCATGGCGGACGAGATATGCAACCGGTTCATTCCCTGGCCGTCGGCTTCCGTTGACAACTACCTTGACCAGGTGCTCTCGTTTTTCGAAGGCTGTCGGCACGTGCCGTCCGTGCGGTTCATCGATGCGGCGACGATGGACGAGTTCTTTATGCATGCGCTCGATGACGACGAGATGTGGTCGTTCTCGCGTCGGCAGTACGTCAACTACTCGGGCAGCGTGCCACGCAGCTACCAGCAGAGCTGCACGATCCACGAGCTGGCTGACCGCGACACGACGTTTCGCCGCTACGCCGTCTATCGCCGCGACACGCCCAACCGCCTCGTGCCGCTCTTCGTGCAGGAGCTCGCGCGCGTGGAGTAGGGACGGTGCAGGGCTGTGCCTCTTCTCGGCCGGGCGCAAAACGCGGTTGTGCTGGGTCTTGCAAAACGATGCCCCCAAATCGGGCGCGATTTGCGGGCGTGCGAGGTTTGCGGCGATTGCTACGGCCGCAGGGAAGGCTACCGTTTAGGGAAACCGCAGGTAGGCGTGCTGAGGATGACGCGCCGCCCATGCTCCGGGTGCAAAAATGGCCGCGCAAACCTCGCACGAACGCGATTCGCGCCCATTTCCCGTCTTCGATTTTGCAAGACCTTGCACAAGCGAAAGAAATGCCCGCTCGCAGGCTGGTCGCGCGTTGCCGTTTGCGCAGCCCGGCCGCGCCGTGTGCTCCAAGTGACGCAAAAGGGGCCAGGCACCCTCGCGAAGGAGGATGCCCGGCCCCGATGGTGCCTAGAATGCGCCCTGCATGGCCTTACGCCCAGGCCTCCAGGGCGGAGACGTTCTGGCCGCACTTCATGCCGGAGGTGAAGGCCTCGCAGATGTTTCCGCCGCCGCTGTAGTAGTGGTAGAAGATCGAGCCGAACTCGCCGGCCTCGAACAGGCGCGGGATCGGGTTGCCGTTCCAGTCGTTGATCTGGTAGTCGACGCTGCGGTCGCCGCCGCCGTTCGTGTTGAGGTAGCAGATGCCGCACTGGATGGCGTAGAACGGGGCGTCGGACACCGTCATGCCCAGGCCGTCGGCCTCGTCGTTGGTGGGTTCGCGACCGAAGACCGGATCCTCGCCGTTGGCGCCGTTCTCGTTGAACGCGGCCATCTCGTCGAGGAACGCCTGCAGGTCGTCGCCCTCGAAGCCCATCTGCTTGCCCAGGTCCTCGAGCGTGTCGGCCTTCAGGACGAGCCCCTCCTCGATCTCCGGTGCGCAGTCGTCGCTCCACTGGTACGTGCCGCGAACGGCCGCCCAGCCCTCGTTGCGGATCGGGTTAGACCAGGCAAAGATCGTGCCCTTCGTGCGGCGCGTCTCGTCGAATACCATCCACCAAGGATAGTTCGTGACCTCGAGCGTCGGGAGCGCCTGGTTGAAGCAGGGATAGGGGTAACGCTTGTCGTGCGCAGGCCAGCGGCTGTTCTCTGCGATGAAGCGCTTGCCGTGCTTGTTGATGTACACCATGTGGGTGTTGTCGCCACCGTTGTGCGTGGGGATGGCCTGGTGGTACTTGCGCGACAGCTCCAGGTGGCAGGCCGAGCCGTACTCGACGGCCGCCATGTGGCGCAGCTTGGCGCCGATCTCGTTGAGCATGATGATGCCGTCGCCGGTGTTGTACGGGCTTCCGATGTGGAACTGCTCGTGCGTCGGCAGGTAGAAGTCCTTGATCATCTCGTAGTTGTTCTCGAAGCCGCCGCACGCCATGACGACGCCCTTGGCCGCCTTGACGCAGATCTCCTTGTCGCCCTGCTGGACGCGGACGCCGAAGACCTCCTTCGTGGCGGGGTCGAAGATGAGGTGCGTGACCGGCGACTCGAAGTTGACGGTGATGGCGTCGGCGTGCTCCTCGCGGATGACCTTGTCGATGGCGAGCCACATGGCGTTGCCCAGGCCCATGTTCTTGTCGGTGCCGGGGCCGGTGAGCGGGATGGAGATGCTCATCGTGCCGGCGTTGGGGTACTTCGTGCCGTTGAACGTCTTCGTGGCCTTGTCGCCTTCGTAGGTGCTGATCTCGCAGTCGGGGAAGACGTTGTCCTTGAGCCACTGGGGCATGAGCTCCGTCGCGTCGGCCACAGCCTGGCACTCCTCGTCGGAGACGCCGCCGTCGGCAAGGGCCTTCCAGTAGTCGAACGAGCCCTCGCCGGAGACGAGGTTGAAGTAGCCACAGCACACGGCGGAGTTGCCGCCGGCCTCGGCCTCGGGAGCCTTCTCGAAGACCTGCACCTTCGAGCCCTCGAGCGCAGCGGAGATGGCCGAGATCTGGGCGGCGTAGCCGTAGCCCATGACGACGACGTCCGTCTCGATGTCCCAGGCCTCGGGCAGGGCGTTGGGGTCGCCGGCCGCGGGGGCTGCCTCAGAGGCGCGGGCCGGTGCGGTAGCGAGCGTCGCGGCGGCGACGCCGGCTGCGGCGGCTCCAGCGATGAAGCTGCGGCGCGAGGTGCTCAGGTTCGTGTCCATGGGTGTCCTTTCTTGCGTGTGGGGCGCGAGTTGTGGGGTTGCCGCCTGGTGACGGCGTGGCCCTGGATGACACGCGCTCCAGGTTGGAAGTGGGCGTGCCGCGGGCTGTCGGGAGCGTCGTGTTCGTGCGGCGCGGGGTGCGTAGCGCGGGTGTCCCGCGTTGCTCCGTTGCCTTGCTTCCGGCGGCTGCGGCGTGCTGGGCCCTATGATGTCCGGCGAGCCTCGGCGAGGGGAGGCCCGAAAGGTGCTCATCGAAAATAAGTGCCGTGAGCTGGGACGATGAGCGCTAGGCACGAAAGGTGTCCATTGAAGAATGCGCGACGTCGGTAAGGGATGTACCCGGGTTAGTGCTTGATGACGTGTGCTTATGGCGCTGCATGCCGGACTTCGCGATGTCCGTCGGCTCTCCAATGCGGCCTTCGCTGGCACGCCGCTGCGGGTATGCGGGCTTCGCTTCGCACGAGATGGGCGTTGCGGTGCGCGTGGTGCTGGGGCCGGATGGCTCTCTGCGCGCGGAGGTGTCATCTGGCGCGTGCCGCAGCTGCCATTGCATGCGCTTGTGACGCCCCGCTCGTGAGGGATGCCGTCATGGCGCGCCTCGCAGAGATCGGGTCCCCCGCGCTAAAATGAGGCGCGTCGAACTAACACGATGGCGCTGCGGCGCAACGGCGCTTGCTGGATGCGAAGACGCTCCTTGCCGCCGTTCCGCGCGATTGCTCGAGAGGGGATCTCTGTGCTGCGAGACGCTATGCGAGAGCCGGGGATCTTCGCCCTACCCCTGCGCCGGCTCTGGCCCTTCTTCAGCTTGTGGACCATGCACGTGTGGATCTACTGGTTCAACACGTCGCCCCTGCGCCAACAGGCCAAGGCGTGTCCCTGGTGGCTCGGCATCTACGGCGTTATGACCGTCGTGTTGCTTGCGTGCGCCGTGGTGTGGCGAACCCGCGCTGGCGAGTCTTCCGTCGGGCGGCTTGACGTTCCGATGACGGTGCTCATGTGTGCCGACTCAGTGTCGTCGGGCGCGGCGGGAATGCTGGGCGTCGCCTCGCCGGCCTGGTCGAGCGTCAACGTCGTGGTCGCAGGCGCGTGCATGGCGTGGGGCTATCTGCGATGGTCCGCCGTTTTTGCTGACTTGGGCATCCGCGACGCCGTGGGCTGTCTGTTTGGGTCGTACTTGCTGGGCTCTTCGCTCAAGGTCGTCTTTGATGTGGCGCCGGCACCTGTGGGGATCGTGCTGGCACTGGCACTTCCGCTCGTGTCATTCGCCTCGCTGCGAGTTATCTCGACCGTTGGCTGGGTGCGGCCCGAGGAGCGGCGCGGCGAGCTGATCTACCGGCGGGGAAGCTACGGCTCGCTTGCGCGCACGGCGACGTGTGTGCTCGTGTTTTGTCTGGTCTGGCAGGTGGCGCCTGTCGTGATCGAGGGATCGTCTGTCCTGTGGGCGAGTCGCTTACTTGGCCACGCCATCGAGATCGGCTTTGCGGTCGCTGCGCTCGCCTGGGTGTTTGGTGCCAATCGGGCGTTGGGCTTCCCGCAGCTGTGGCGCTTCGTGTTTATCGCGCTCGCTTCGGTCATTGCGTCTGACTGCCTGGGGCTGAGTCCGCTCGTTACGAACCTCTTCTCGATGCTGACGTCGAGCCTTATTGTCATGCTGCTGTGGCTGCTGCTCTGCGACGTCGCCCACCACTGCGACCGTCACCCCTACGTGGTGTTTGGCTTGGGGTGGAGCCTCTATGTGGGCGGGCGCTACGGCGGTTCTGTTCTGGCGCATGCGCTGGGCATCGACGCCATGACGCCGGTGCTGGGCGTCGCGCTGCTGTGGGTTGTGGGCGTGACGTTGGCATTGTGCCTGGAGACGAGCGACTCCGACGTGCAACGTATCTTCGGCGACCTGCGCCGCAAGGTGGCACCCGAGGAGTTTGCCTCCCTCGACGAGCGGTGCGACCAACTCGCTCGCGAGTATGCGCTGACGGAGCGCGAGCTCGACGTGCTCAAGATGCTGGCCAAGGGACGTAGCAAGGGTTTCATCGCCGAGGAGCTTTACATCAGCGAGAACACGGTGCGCGGCCATGCTCGGCGCCTCTACGCGAAGCTCGACGTCCACACGCGCGACGAGCTGCAGAGCCTGCTGGGACTGTAGGCTGAGGCTTGCTGCGCGGCTTGCTCGAGCTGCGGGCGCTACGTGCTCCCGGCTGCAGGCGGCGGATTTCCGGTTTGGTCGCGATTCTGGCCAAAGGAGCGCGTCGTGTATGGGTGCTCTCCGTTGCGCGACGGCCCGCACGGCGAAACCGCAGGTCGCAGGCGCCCTCCTTCGCGCTCTGGGCTCCTCTCGACCGACTCACCCATGCACGACGGCGTGTTTGGGCCAGAGAATCGCTCGTTCTTTACGGCTGCGGCCACAAAGGGCGGTTTTGCATGCGCGCACAGGGCGCACGGGGCCATCGCGCAGGGCGCCGGAGGGTCGGTTTGACGTGAACTGACTGCTTGTGGGCGGCGCGCAGTCTCGTCGCACGTCGTCGTCACTCCTGAGAATCGATGGCACGCTCTTATTATGGAAGGTCGATAGTCATCGTGTGTCAAAAGCGATATCATCCGAGCTAACAGGGACAGGCTTTGGTGCGCTCGATGTCGTAGCTCGCCTGTCGGAACATCCGAAGAAGGGAGTGCTGTCTCATGAGTAACGCCAACTCTCAGAAGGGCGCGCGCCAGGCCTTTAGCCGTCGCTCGTTTGTCCGTGGTGGCCTGGTCGCCACCGGCGCGCTTGCCTCGCTCGCCATCGCCGGCCCGGCTCTTGCCGAGTCCGCTTCCAAGGACGCCAGCTTCGCCGCTGCCGACGCTTCCTCCGCGTTCGTCCCGCCGGCTGCCGAAAGCGGCTCGTGGACGTTCAAGGACCAGGGCGACAACGAGGTCACGGTCGAGATCCCGGTCAAGCGCGTCGTCTGCATGCAGCACCACTCGCTCGATATGCTGTGCCAGCTGGGCCAGCAGGATAAGGTCGTCGGCACGGAGGCCAAGTGGAAGAGCGATCTGGGCGAGTACATGCTCGATGTCTTCCCCGGCATCGAGGATGTCCCCACGCCCGGCGACCTGACGGACTGGAACGTCGAGGAGCTCGCCGAGCTCAAGCCCGACGTTGTCATCGCTGCGTCTCAGGCCAACGAGGACGCCATGAAGCAGATCCGCGACCTGGGCATCCCCGTCGTCATGGTCTCGCTGCGCGGCGAGGGCAAGCAGGCCGAGGCCCAGAGCCCCCGCCTGGCCGACGCCGACGCCGCCTACACCGAGGGCTGCGAGTGGGCCATCAAGACGCTTGGCGCGCTCACGGGTTCGCTCGACAAGGCCAACGAGATCTGGGACTTCTGCGTTGCCAGCCGCCAGACCGTCGACGAGGCTGTCGGCGACGTGCCCGACGAGGAGCGCGTGCGCGCCTTCGTCCCCATGCGCGACGACAAGACGTACGGCAACGACAAGTACGTTGGCTGCCAGCTGCTGCGTGCCGGCGCCGTCAACGTGGCCGCTGCCGACATCCAGGGCAACGGCACGTACACTGTCGAGCAGCTCGCCGTCTGGGATCCTGACGTCATCATCATCCAGGATCGCTACATGGACCTGTACGAGTCGTTCACGACTGATGCCAAGTATGCCGAGCTGCGCGCCGTCAAGGACGGCAACGTGCTGCTCGCCCCGTACTGGACGAAGCCGTGGGGCAACCCCGACACCGACTCGATGGCCCTGGGCGAGCTGTGGCTGGCGCACCAGTTCTATCCCGAGGCGGTCTCCGAGGACGAGGTTCTCACCCGAGCTAAGGACTTCTACCAGGACTTCTACGGCGTCGAGTTCACCGGCGAGATCTAATATTGCGAGTGAGGCCTTTCCTCTGATTCGATAGGTTCGTGTGGGGCGGGTCGACGTTCGGTGCAATTGCGCCGGCCGATCCGCCCCTTTTGTACGCAGTTCTTTGGGCGCTCGTGCGCGAGGCCAACTGTGAGAGGGAGCGTGACGTCCGATGAAGAGCTCGACACCCGCGCCGGTCCCGGTTGCGGTGCCGCCCGGTATCTCCGGGGCTCGTCGCCACATGAATCCCCTGGTCATCGCCGTGCTCGTGGCTATTCCCGTTCTAGCGATCGTTATCTCGCTGACGATCGGCGCCTACGCCATCTCGCCGGTCGAGGTCGTCGCTATTCTCTGGACGCGCCTTACCGGGCAGGACTACGCCGGCGACGCGGTTGCCGCGAGCATGGTGTGGCAGGTGCGCCTGCCGCGCATCCTTGCGGCGTCACTCGTGGGCGGCGGCCTGTCGGTGGCAGGTGCCGTGTTCCAGGGCGTGTTTCGCAACCCGCTGGCCTCGCCGTACACGCTGGGCATCTCCAACGGTGCGGGCTTTGGCGCGGCGCTGGGCATCATCCTGGGCGCGGGCATGGTGTTCACGCAGCTCTCGGCCATCGGCTTTGGCCTCGTCACCGTGGCGCTGACGTTTCTCGTCGCCTCGCGCAGCAAGCGCTCCAGTGTGACGCTCGTGCTGGCGGGCATGCTCATAAGCTCGCTGTTCGCCTCGCTTGTCTCGCTGCTGAAGTTCGTGGCCGACCCCACCGAGAAGCTCCCGCAGATCGTCTACTGGCTCATGGGGTCATTCTCGGCGGTGAGCTACGACAAGCTGCTGATGATCCTGCCGCTCTACGTTGTGGCGCTGCTCGTGCTGCTGGCGTTTCGATGGCGGCTCAACGTGCTGGCCATCGGCGACACCGAGGCACGCTCGTTTGGCGTTGATGTGCAGCGCGACCGGCGCGTCGTCATCGTGGCGGCGTCGGTCATCGCGGCGCTTGCCGTGAGCGTGTCGGGCATCATCGGATGGGTCGGCATCGTCGTGCCACATCTGGCGCGCATGATCACTGGGCCGGATTTTCGCCGCCTGCTGCCTGCGTCGTTTGCGCTGGGCGTCGCGTATCTGCTCGTCATCGACGACGTGTGCCGTGCACTCACGAGCATGGAGATCCCGATTGGCGTTGTGACCGGCATCATCGGCGTGCCGGTGTTCCTGTACTTCATCTATCGCCGGAAGGTGAACTGGTGATGAGCGGCGCGACGACGAGGGAGGGCGGGGCTCGATGAAACTCACGGCTACTGATCTGCGCTTCGGGTACAACGCCGAGCATCTCGTGCTCGATGGCGTGACGCTGAGCTACGAATCGCCCGGTGTGCTGTGCATCCTGGGGACAAACGGAACCGGAAAGTCCACACTGCTGCGCAACCTCATCGGCGACCTGCACCCGCTTGGCGGCTCCGTCGAGCTGGATGGGCGGCCCGTGGGATCGTATCGACCGGTTGAGCTGGCGCGCCACTTCGCCTACCTGCCGCAGACGCACGCGCCGTCGTTTTCCTACGCCGTTATCGACGTCGTGACGATGGGGCGTACCTCGCGCATCGGTTATCTGGCGAGTCCGGGTGAGTCCGACGTCGCCTTTGCTCACGAGCAGCTGGCCTATCTGGGCATCGAGTATTTGGCTGACCGCCCCTACACCGAGATTTCCGGCGGCGAGCGCCAGCTGGTCATGATCGCGTCGGCGCTGGCGCAGGAGCCCGAGGCGCTGCTGCTCGACGAGCCGACGGCGCATCTGGACTTCGGTAATCAGTATCGCTTCATCGAACTCGTCGAGCGCCTGCGTGATCGTGGCATTGGCGTGCTCATGACGACGCACTATCCCGACCACGCGCTGTTGCTCGACTGTCCGACGGCCGTGCTGGCCGGTGGACGTGTGCAGGAGGTTGGCCCGGCTCGAGAGGTTGTGACCGACGAGGTCATGAGCCGCGTGTATGGCATCGAGGTGACGGTTGCGCGCGTGGGGGATCGCCTGACGTGCATCCCGGGGCCGATTTGCGGGCGCGCCTCTGGCGGCGCGGGGGCGTAGGGTGCTGGCTGGGGTTGCGAACGGCCTGTGGACGGTTGACTGGCTGCCGCGCGGAGGCCGGCGGTGCGGGCGGTTGGTGGCGATATACGCGGTCGGCGGCGCGCCTGCACGGCCGTTTGGGGCCAGAGCAGGAGCTGGCAGGGGTGTGCTGGTCAAAAAGGGGTAGCTTTGCGAGTCTTTGGGACGCGGGCTGTTCGGTGGCATGGGGATGCGTCTCGCGCGACCTGCGGTTTCTTGCGTGCGCTGTGGCGGCTGCGGGCTTGCGATCCCCGAAGCGGGAGGTTGGGACTCGCAAAGCTATGCTGTTTTGGCCAGCGAGCCCACGCTTTCTCCTGCTCTGGTTCGCCTGGGAGGGACGTGCGAATGAGGCTGCAGTCTTTGCTGGGAATTGCCGTCCCATGCATGGCATGTGGCATTTGGTGGAGAGGCTTGCTGTGCTTTGCCGGACCAAGGTCGTCGTTCTCTGGGGCGGGGTGCCTGGCTGGTCTCGGGGACGCGGTGTCCGGTGGTTAGTTGCCGAAAAGAGAGGGCTGGTGGCGATGGAGAGCGTCGAGCGTACTGAGGTGTCGCACGAGTACTGGTCGGGCCGAGCGGAGGAATACTCCGAGCTACACGAGCGCGAGCTTGCTTCTGACCGAGGCAGCGCGTTTGCCGAGGTGGTGCGTCGGCTCGTCGTGGGTGCTCGGGAGCGTCTGTGCGAGGGGGCGACATCGGGAGCGGCCGGTTCCGCCGATGGGGGCACGGTGGACGAGACCGCTCCCATTGTGCAGGCGCTCGATCTGGGCTGCGGCTCGGGGCTGCTCTCCATCCTGATGGCGCGTGCTGGTGCCCGGGTTACAGGTGTCGACTTCTCTGCCGAGATGATTGCCCAAGCTTCGGCAAACGCGGCACGCCATGGCGTCGGGGAGCGGGTGAGCTTTCGCCAGGCTGATGCTCACGAGCTGCCGTTTGACAGTGAGGCGTTCGATCTCGTAATGACGCGCAACGTGACGTGGGTGCTTGACGACGTCGAGCGCGTATACGCCGAGGCGCTGCGCGTGCTGCGGCCGGGAGGGGCGTTCGTCAACATCGACGCCGCGTATGGGCAGGCATTTGCGGCGGCGGAGGCGCGAGGGGAGACCCCGACGCACCCGACGCAGACGCTCGAGCAGCTGCGCACGCGCAACGCCATTACCGCAGGTCTCCCTATTTCCCGGGTGGAGCGTCCCGCATGGGACATCCAGGCGCTCCGTCGGGCAGGTGCTCGGACGGTGAGCTGCAACGAGCACTTTGACGAGACGCTCGAGAGCATCCGGCGGGGCGTTGCCGTTGCGGGTGGGCCCGCGCTCGGCCGCGAGCCCGTTCGAGACGATGGCGCTGCATATGCGCGTGCTAGCGTCTCAACGCGTGCGGGGCTTTTCATGCTTGTTGCTACCAAGTAGATGGGACGGGTCTAGCAGGCCGCGTGCTTTGGGCCGTTCGGAAATCGTGAGCGCGTGGGTTTCTAGCGTGCGCAGACCACGTCAAGGACTGCGGGAATTGATGCGATATCGAAGTGCGTGGCGTCGAGCTTCTCACCGTCTACCTGGCAGGGCACGGTGCGCTCAAAGTCTATGACCAGCCGCCTGACCTTGGCGAAGCGCACTGCGCTGGACCGCACGTGCAGCCCAAAGCGTGCAAGTGAGAACAGCGCGAGCGTGTGGGGGACGGACGGGATGCTCACCGATCGGCATATGTCGAGCAGGCCGTCGATGGGCGACGCGTCCGGGCAGATGCGAAATCCCCCGCCGTATGTAGGGCCTACCTGCACGGCGAAGACGACCTCCTCGCCGCTGATCTGCTCGATGTGCCGCTCGTTGGCATCACCGCTTTTGCTCGCGACTTCGAGCTCTGCGCGATAGGCATACGGTTCGCGGTTGTGGGCGAAGATGTCGTATCCCGTCGCGGCGAACAGGCGCGTACCATGCGCTCCGTTCTTTGCGCGACGCTCCATCGTTGCTAGGGCGATGGCGGCGTCGAGCCCAAACGAGAGCGTCTGCATGAAATAGACGTCGTCGAGGCCCGGGCAGCGGACGCGACCCACGTCGAGGCGCTGCCGTATGCCTTGTGCGATGGCACGCAGGGCGCTTTCCGGGCGGTTGCGCGGCATTCCAATCGTGCGAGCAAAGTCGTTGCCCGAGCCAAGTGGCACGACGGCTAGACAGGGTCGCCGGGCTTCGGGGATGCGCAGCAAGCCGTTCACCACCTCGTGGATGATGCCGCCGCCGCCCAGGGCTACCACGGTGTCGAACGAGGTGCCTTCCTGGGCCGCGATGTCGGTTGCGTGGCCGGGACGCTCCGTCAGGCGGACGTCGAGCTCGCTCGGGAGCTGAATGCCCCGGGTGTGGGCGTCTCCTCCACGCAGCATGCGCTCGAGGTCCTGAGCCCCCTGGGCGCCGCGGCCGCTTTGGGCTGCCGGGTTGGCGATGAGGAGTGTGCGATTCCAGGTGAACGTCGCCATGGGCCCTCTTCCGGTTGGCGATGCGGGGCCGATGGCCCGTGTCTCTGCGAGGGAGAAGGTACCACTCTCTTTGCCCGATGGTGACGTCGCGGCTCCATTTTGTTAGCTGTGTGCGATTGACCTGCACTGGTGTCGATAGATGAGGGCCAGAACGACGAGGGCGGCCAGCACGACGAGGAGCGTGACGAGGCTGCCTTCGAGGCCCATGCTGGCGGCGAACAGGGGACCGCCGTCCAGTGTCGCGTTCAGGACGTGCGGATAGTCATCGGCCAGCGTCACGAGGCCCAGGCCGATGCCACCCAGGATGTTCCAGACGGCATGGACGAGGACAGGGGCAAGCAGGCCGCCGGTCACAAGGCGTAGCACCGCAAGGAGGGCGCCGAACGCTGCGATGCAGGCTACGGCCATGGGGCCGGACGCGAACGCGCCGGGATGGAGCAAGGTGAACAGGATGGTCGTGACGACGGTGGCGGCAGCAGGACCGCGGCCACGAAGCAGGACGTCGAAGCCCCACCCGTGCACGAGATACTCCTGGAATGCGGCGTTGAGCGCCAGTGCGAGCGTCCACATGGGCAGCGAGTCGTCCCACATTGACACGCCAGAGACGTCCAGGTTCCCAAGGGCCCACAGGGTACCGGCGCATGAGGCGAACAGGCCGAGACCCAGGCCCATGCCGATGGCGGTGTCGACGCCCTCGCGATGAGGGCGCACAAGTGCCGGGATCCTGGCGTAGCGCCTGAACACCAAGCCACAGGCTGCTGTGGGGATGAGTACGGTGAGAAGCGGCATGACCTCATAGATGAGGCGCGCCACAGCTGGAGTGGCGTGCGTTGCAGAGACGAGGGCAGCTGTGGGGGATCCGGAAAGGCCGAGGAGGGCGACCCACGCCGCAAAGAATAGAAGGAACAACAGGGTGTTTTGCGCGACGGAGTGCGCGTGATACCGGGAGTCTACATGTGCGGTTGCCGTGCAGTCCGGATCGGGGATGGCTGTGCGAAGGGGGTCCTGGTTACCGAAACCTACGGCAGGTGCCGTGGGGGCGCTGACTGCTGTCATCGTGGGACGCAGCGGAGCCATAGCGCGACGGGGTTGCATACCGGCCGGGACGCTTGATGCGCTTGCGAGGGGAACGTGAAATGTGGTGCGCATGACAATCGCCTCTTTGTGTTGAATGAGGTGCTGCGGTGGGCTGCGATATGGGTTGTAGCTGGCTGCGGGTGTGCTGTAATTGCTGTACGCTGGTCTGTGATAGGAGCGCTGACTGCCGGGGCTCCGGAAGTTCTCCGCCGCGTTTTGAGCCGTTTCGCGCGGCAGGCGGGATCGGGGCCCTGCGTGAGGCGGTTTGATGCCGAGCATGTTGGGGCCTGCGAAGCGTGGCCGGGGCGTCGAACTTACCCTTACGCCCCGGCCACTACGTCTTTACTGGCGATCGGCGGAGCTGCTCGCGTTGTCCTTGCTGCTGGCCGCCTGCCCGTCAGCGTTGGCGCTCTTGCCCGCCGCTATGCTGCGGGCCGTCGTGTCGTCGAAATCGCCGGTGCTGTCGCCGGTGCGTTCGGGCGCGTACTCAAGGCCATCCTCGGCATCGGCGCTGGGATAGGAGATGCGGGTGTCGGGGTCGATAACAAGGCCGCCGGTCGCATCGACGTTGCGAAGCAGGGCACGCGGGCCGCCCACTTTGATCTCGCCGCTTGCCGAGACGCTGTCTAGGTAGACGCCGCCCCAGCTGACGTGCTCCATCCCCGTAGCCTCGAGGCTCATGGAAGCCGCGCTGAAGTAGGCGAGGCTGACGCTGCCGGCGCGCAGGTCCAGGGTCCCGTCGATCGTGACGGGGGAGCTGTACCGGTTGCCGAGATAGTGCGTGCTGTCCCGGGATATGACGGTCGAGCTGTCGTCGCACGTGACCGTGCCCTTCCAGTTGCGAGGGATCAGCACGTGAACTGAGCCGTCGTAAGCCATCGAGGCAAACGGGTTCTGGATCGTAAAACCGCCGGCAACTTGCTGGCTTTCGAGGCGCATGGTGTCGCCGTCGACGATGGGCTGCGTCAGCGTGTACGGCTCATTGCGCTGGAAGATGGCGCCCCACATCTGCGCCGCGCCGCGTACGTGAATCCTGTTGTCGGGTGAGACGCCGATGGAGACATGGTTGTAGTCGGCGCTTCCGCCTCCGCCGATACTGAAGCCGATGGGATAGCTTCCGGTAGTCTTATAAGCTTGGCTGGACAGGTCGATTGTCGTGATGTCGGTGGCGTCGAGCGTGAGCTCGCGCACGGGGCCGTTCAGGCCAGCCTCCCGTACAAGGGCCTCCATGCTTCCAGTGGAGACGACAGCGCCGAGCACCATGCCGCCGCCTATAAGGGAGAGCAGCGTCGCCACAATTGCGAACTTGCCCCACAGCGGGAACTTCGCACGCCCCTGAGTGGCAGCGGCGGGCGCTGCTACGGGCATGGGCGGTACGGGCATGGATGGATATTGCTTCGTTTCTGCCTCGCGCTGGGCGCGCCTGCGGGCCGCGGCGCGGCGCATGGGACGCACACACCAGATGACGAGGTAGACGAGCAGCTTGCCAAACGCGTAGGTGAGAAGAGCGAGCAGCACGGTCAGACCCAGGGCCCCAACGATGAGGCCGGCGGTGCCGACACCTACAGCGGCGGTCGCGGGAGGCGCTGCGAACAGCGAGATCACGAAGATGACGGCGATGGCCGCGCTGCCCAGCGAAGCCATGGCCAATGCGGCGGCACCGAACCACAGCGCGACGTATACGCCAATGAGCGTCGCGATGAGGCCGATGGCAACCGGAATGAGGATGATGGCGGCCAGTACTTCGAGAAAGCCGAGCAGTGATCGACCGAGGCCGCGCAGGAACGAGCGCTTCTGCCGGGGAGCCTCAGCGGTGGCGGGGCGAGCGGGTCCAGTGGAGGCCGAGGAGAGGCCGTCGGTCGCCGCCCGTGTGGCGCTCGCTTGGGCGCGAGCTGCCTCTGCGCGCAGGGCGAGGATGTTGGCCGCTATGTCCTCGGGGCTTTCGAGCGAGGCGACAGCCGCCTCCTCTGCCATTCCGTCGTCCATGCGGTCGTCGATCTGCTCCTCGTAGAACTCGACCATGCTCGAGCGCTCGCTGGCGTCCAAGCCCGCAAGGCACCGCTCCAGGCGCTCGAGGAACTCACGCTTGGTCATCGCAGGCCTCCTTTACGTAATCGTGGATGCGTACCATCTCGTCCCAGCTCTCAACGAACTCCCGGATACGTTGCCGTCCCGCTTCTGTTATGCGGTAGTACTTACGCAGGCGACCGTTGTGCTCGACTGAGTATGTCTTGAGTGCGTCGGCTCCCTCGAGTCGTTTGAGGATGGGATACAGGGTCGATTCCGATATCTCTATGCATGTCGAGACGTCTTTGACGATCTGGTAGCCATACGAATCCTGCTTGCTGATTGCTGCGAGCACACAGGCGTCTAGCACGCCCTTCTTAAGCTGCGCGTCCACACGTTCCTCCCTCCAGTCCTCGTGCGCCCTTGGCGCAGGGCTCTTGCAACGTCTGATACTATGTATCACATAGTATGTAATGCATAGTATGCCGGTGCCAGCGCCCCGTCAAGCGGGAAGGACATATTCGGTTCTGCCTGCCGCGGTGCTCCTACGCGGCACGCCTCTCCTTGGGGAGACTGGGAAGTTCAGGTCGATTACTCTGGGCGTATGGCCGGCCTGGCATGCGGAGCAGGCTGAGCGTGCATATCGTGCGGCAGGGGTCGACGTCTTCCTCTATGTCGAGGCGAAGTTCCGGCCACCATGCGCACGTAGCCTGGAGGGAGGTGATGCCGCCTCCCTGCTCCCTGCCGATGCCCACGAGCTCAAGCATGCTCTTGAGTGCAGGATTGCGCGGCATTATGAGCCCACCTTGGTCGATAGCCTCCTCGCTAAAGGGGAGCCGCCCCGCGCTCTCGACGCTGATGCTATCTTGCCCGACCTGAACGCTCACGCCGCCTCGCGCTCGGTAGTCGGCGTGTGCCAGCGCGTTCGCAATGAGTTCCTGGCTGGCCTGCGCTGCAGCGCATGTGAGGTCGCTGGGGATGGCGTTTTGATGGCGCGCCGGGCGGAGAGGGACGACGGTTTCGCTGACGTTCCCTTCTCTGATGCGGGGCGTTTCCAAGCAAGAGTGGATGTGCCGCCAGAAGTCGAAGACGTTGCCTGTGCACGTGTCGTCGTTTTCGGCAAACTTGCAGGCAAATGGTCCGGTTGGCGCGCCTGCTTCGGTGCAGCTCAGCGCAAAGAAAGGCAGCTCTTGTACGATGGCCTCTTGTCGTCCGAACAGGAGCAGCCCCGCCTGGGATGGGTGCAAGCGCCTGGTGCTGGCACTGCGCCCGATAGCGCCCAGTTGCAGGAGCAACGCTTCTGGCGTGTCGAGCTCAAGCCAGGGGTGCTGGGGATGCAAGCGCCCGAGCTGTGCTCGGTAAGCGTCTATGGTGTCGAGCTCAAGGGCGGACAGAGGAACGGCGGGCAGGGGCACGGCGTCGGCTTCGGGGCGAGATGCCCGCTCCATCTCTGCGATCTCCTCGGCGGAGCAGGGCTGTGTTTCCCCGTTAACGCGCCGGTATGTTGAGCCGAGTACGTGATTCCCTATGTGAATGGGGCGAACCTCTGGCCGGGCGCGCGGCACACGAAGGCTCACGACACACTCTCCGCCGAGCTTCTCGAGTCGTACGTCGCCATTGACGAGGATGTTTGCGCTTACCCGTGCGGGGTCGCTCACCAGGCTCCAGAGCTCACGGATTGTGCCCAAGGGGTCTTCGAGGCCAACGGGCAGCAGCGTGCCGTCTGCCTCGAGGCGCGCTCCAATAAGGATGACGCCTCCACGTGTGTTCGCGAATGCGACATATGTCTTGAGCAGGGATGATGATGGAAGCGCTGCGTGTGTGGGTATGGCTTCGAGCGTGCCGCGGGCGAAGTGGGATGCGTACTGTCTGGGCAGGGACATACTGGCCTCCGTCTCCAGGGGGGCGCCGTCGGCGCTTCCCTATCAAGAAGCGTACATCTGTTCGGTACCCAGTATACGCCCCGATGAGCCGGAGCAGTACGAGGCAGAGCAAAATAACGAACATTTGTTCTAGAAGGGAGGCATGAGAAAGGCCGCACCCCTTCGGCGGCTCCGATGGGACGCGGCCCTATGGATGAGCGACTCTCGACCTGCGCCTGCCTGCTAGGCCAGCTCGCAGGCGGCTCTACACGGCGGCGCGCTCCTTCATGCGCTGGACGTGTGCCTCATCGCGGCGCTTTGCCTCCCTCTCGGCGGCGATGGCCTCGGGATATGCCTCGGCGATGTCCACGGCGATGGCGGCCTCCTCCATCATGGATGGCACGAACTCGATAGAGATGCGGTCGCCGGGCCGCACGACGCCGCCGTGCAGGACGCGGGCGAATACGCCCTCGCGCGGCATGATGCAGTCGCCCATGATTCGGTAGATTTCGCAGCGGGAATGACAGTGCTTGCCCACCTGCGTCTGTTCGAGCACGACGCCGTCTGTGCCCACAGCGAAGCGCGTCCCTACGGGCAGCCGCTTGAAGTCGAAGCCCTCGACGACGATGTTTTCTCCGAACGAGCCGTCGTGGACCGGGGCTCCCTGCGCCTTGAACGCCTCGACGCTCTCCGATGACAGCAGGCTCACCTGTCGATGCCAGGCGCCAGCATGCGCGTCGCTCTCGACGCCCCATCCCTCTCGCAGTGTGATCTCATCGACGGGCGTCTTCTGCGTTCCCTTGTGTTCGCTGACACACACGGCTTTGACAGTGGCCATCTCGTTCCCCCGCTCCTCGCTCCCAACGGTGTCTCACAGCGAGCTTAGAATATCATCCCTATGGGATTTATAGGAGATAGATGCCAGCCATCATAGAGAGAGTGGGCCCGCGCGTTTACACGACCTGGAAGATAAAGAACTTCAGGTAGTCGGTCTCGGGTATGCCCCAGACGATGGGGTGATCGGGGGCCTGCTGACGCATCTCGACCTGCCTGAGCTGCACGTTTGCGTCGTGGGCTGCTTCGGCGATGACCTTAGCGAGCATGTCGGCCGGCATGAAGTGCGAACAGCTGCACGTGGCCAGGTAGCCGCCGCGCGGCAGCAGACGCAGCGCGCGGTAGTTGATCTGACGGTAGCCGCGGGCCGCCTCGTTGACGGTCCGGCGGTTCTTCGTAAACGCAGGGGGGTCGAGCACGATGAGGTCGAACGGGCCGCCCGCGTTGCGCCCGCGGTCCGCCTCGAGGCCGGGCAGGAAGTCGAACACGTTGGCAACTGAGAAACGCGTGCGGTCTTCAACGCCGTTGAGCTGGGCGTTCGCGCGGCACAGGTCCACGGCCGTCGCGCTGACATCAACGCCGTGTACAAACGTCGTCCCCGCCTGCGCGCAGTTGAGCGCAAAGCTGCCGACGTGCGTGAAGCAGTCGAGCACGCGGCGCCCCCGGGCTAGCTGGGCGACGGCGCGACGGTTGTACTTCTGGTCGAGGAAGAAGCCCGTCTTCTGGCTGTTCTCGAGGTCGAGCCGATAGCGGACGCCGTTCTCGCAGATGACGCGCCGGGCTGCGTCTTCGCCCTGGGGCACGTCGAGCCCCTCTGCTGCGAGGAACCCCTTGTAGCGCTCGATGCCCTCCTTCTCGCGAATGGCCGCGTCGTTACGCTCGTAGACGGCGCGGACGTCCTGCCCGTCCTCTTGCAGGATGCGCACGAGCATGGGCAACAGCTTTGTGCGCAGACGCTCCATGCCCACCGTGAGTGTCTCGCTTACGAGCACGTCTTCGTAGCGATCAACGATGAGGCCCGGGAACGCGTCCGCCTCGGAGAAGATGACGCGGCAGCAGTTCGTGTCGGGCTCGACATTGGGCAGGGCTCGCGCGCCCATCGTCGTGCGGCGGTACTCCCAGGCCCAGCGCAGCTTGCGCTCCCAGAAAGCGTCGTCGAACTGGTCGTTGGCGTTGCGCGACACGAGGCGCACGCGGATCTTGGACTGCAGCGAGATGAGGCCGGTGCCCAGATAGCCGCCCTTTTCGTCAACGACGTCCACCAGGTCACCGTTCTCGACGGTCCGCCCGTCCGAGGGCGCCGGGGCGACGTCTCGCACTTCGGCGTCGAACACCCAGGGGTGGCCTCGCCCGATGGAGGCGGCGGCTTTCTTGCTGACGGTTGCCTGGGGGAAACGGCGTAGCTGCTTCATGGCGGCGGCTCTCTTCGGAAAGGCGGGACGGAGCGTTCGTGCAAAGTGTACCAGCAGCGTCGGGTGGGGGAGAGGGGCCGGGGCCGCACTTGCGTCCAACACCGTCGGGCCACAACTGGTGCTGCTTCCGGCAGTCTCGGATTGTTTGCCTCATCGTATTGTAAGCGCGCCGTAAGGGCTGACCTGCGGATCTGTTGCCGTAGGGTGCGATTGGCTAAGCTGTGGACAAGGCGCTTGCGTGCGGTATGGCGCGTGCAAGCTGGCGGGCTGGAGGTGCGCACCATGTCGATGACGTCAAAGAGGATCGTGGGTCCTGTCGAAGAGGCGAAGGCTGAGGAGCGTGCTGCTCACCCGAACCTATGGGACTATGGCCAGGGCGTCGGGCATGACCGAGAAATGATCATCGCGGGGCATCGCATCCCGACGCCGATCGCCGTCATCCTCATCGCGGCAGTTCTGGTGGCCATCGCGGCGCTGATCTTCCTGCTCGGGGCTGCGCTCATTCCCGGCCTCTAGGGCCGGGAGCTGTGGCCGCTGCTACAAAATCGGGCGTTGTGAATTGCGCTGCTACAAACGGGTGCGATATGTACGATTGCTTGCCTGCGAGTGTGGTGATACGCATAGGATAGAAAGTATCACCGCAGGCCAGAGCGGTGTCGAATTTCCTGGCACGTTGCTCGTATCGTACACAACGCAGAAAAAAGTATCAGCCCAATTCACGAGGCAGCATTTTGTAGCATGCAAGGGGGCGGGAATTGCGGACGTGCGATGCGCCAGCGCTGCCCGTTGTGCGCGAAAAGAGTTCTCGCCCTGCAGGGGCCGCGCTTACGCTATGATGAGCAACACGCGGAGGGATGGCAGAGTGGTTGAATGCGGCGGTCTTGAAAACCGTTGAGCGGCGATCCCGTTCCGAGGGTTCGAATCCCTCTCCCTCCGCCAGGAAGGCGATGACGTGCCCGGCCGCGCGCCGGGCATTTTTGTGCCGCGCGACGCCGGGGAGGGATGAGAACCCGGGAGGGCGCGAGCGTGAAGCGGGGGGCGCTGCGCGCCGCCCGTAGCGAGCGCGCGAGGCCGCCGGAAGGCGGGCGAAGCGGGGTGCGACCGCCGCAGGCGGGCGCGGAATCCCTCTCCCTCCGCCAGGAAGGCGATGACGTGCCCGGCCGCGCGCCGGGCATTTTTGTGCCGCGCGAGCTCGGTCGTGTAGTCGCGCGATCCCGCCCGCCCCTACGCCGCTATCGGCACACCGCTGGACCCGATGATATCCTGCGTGACCTGGTAGACATAGCCGAGCGGGTCGGCCTCGTACCCTATGGAGTCGTGTGCCGCGGCCAGCTCCGGCGTGTAGTCGCGCAGCTTGAACACCTGGTGCCAGCCGCCGTCGATGTGGTTGACGAGCGGCGTCCACAGGGGATCGACCACGCGAACGGGCCCCTCGTCGCCTAGCCGCTCGAACGCGCACGTGAAGCAGCCCTCGACGTTCTCGATGGCGAGCGGCTGGTTGCTCAGGAAGTTGCCCAGCGAGTATACGACGAGCGTCTCATGTCCGGTCGGTATGCCGTTTGCGTCGAGCCCCGCGACCCACTCGATCGGCTGGATGACGTGCGGCCCGAACCCGATGACGAGGTCGACGCCGAGGTTCGCAAGCGTTTGCGCGTAGAAGTACTGCGTGTCGTTCGGCACAGTCGCGTTCTCGTCGCCCCAGCTCATCGCCACGATGACGACGTCGGCTCCCTCCTGGGTGCGCGCCCGCTCCACATCGGCGGCCATGGCGTTGGGGTCGGCGGTCGCGATGGCCCACGCCTGACCCTCCGGCAGCACGAGGCCGTTGAGGTAGTCTGTATATGCGAGGAAGGCAAAGCGGATGCCTGCGCGCTCGACCGTCCGGATCGTCGCGCGATCCTCGGGGCTCGTGAACGTGCCGGTCGTGAGCACCTCGGGATGCGCCGCCCACGTGGCGCTCGAGTTCTGGATGCCTTCGAGGCCCATATCCCACGAGTGGTTCGTGGCCGTCGTCGCGAGGTTCCACCCTGTCGCGGCCACCTGGTCGGCGATGACTTCGGGCGAGTTGAACGAGGGGTAGCCGGAGAGCCCGAGATAGTCGCCGCCCAGGATCGTCTCGATGTCGATGAAGTTGAGGTCATGGCTCGCGACGATGTCGGCAACACCGGCATACATTGACGTGAAGTCATACCACCCGTCGCCCATCTCGCCCGCGTTCGCGTCGGCTGCGTATACGACGGGCATGTTCATCAGGTTGTCGCCGACGGCCGATAGTGTGACGCGCGTGTAGGTGCGCTCGCGGACGACGGGGACGAGCTCTCGAGTGCCGTGAGCTGGGCTTGCGAGGCTACCGATGGGGCTCGCGCCTGTCTCGCTCACGATCGCCATCGGCGAAAAGTCCCGCTCGCTGCCGCCTGAGACGTGCTCCTCTTCTTGGCCCGCCGCGGCACGCGCGACCTGCGGCGCTCCGTTTAGCACGAGCACCAGGAACGCACTCACGGCGGCGACAACAGCCGCGGCGAAGATGGCGAGCACGGCGACGAGCGCCCACGGCGTGCGAGATGACGGCTCGTGCTCGGCGCCGACTGCCTCGTAGGCGCTGCGGGAGTAGGCGCTGGCCGCCTGCGCTGGCGAGGCGATATGTGCGCCTCTCGCATATGTGTGAGCGCCGCCCATGGGGCATCCCCTTTCATGCTGAGCCATGCATCCCGAAGGTCGCGAGCCCGCCTGCGCAGGTACAATAGACGGCCACCGACCTACGCATGATCGGTGCGGGGCGCGTTGCGCAGGGCGCCCGGGACACCGCATTCGGCCTGGGCTTTCAGCGAGTAACGATACACGAGAAACGGCGGTGCGACACGTGGAGAACTTCCCGAACAGGCATGCAGGCAACCTCGCGTCCGCCCCCGATCAGGCGAGCGTCATGGACCCCGAGCGCCCCGAGGACGCCGCGTTCATGCGCGCAGCCCTTGCAGAGGCTCGCAGGGCCGCAGAACTCGGCGAGGTGCCCATCGGAGCCGTCGTCGTCCATGCCGGCGAGATCGTCGCACGTGCCTACAACCGTCGCGAGCTCGACCACGACCCGTCTGGCCATGCGGAGTTCGCGGCGCTGACCAGGGCATCCGAGCTGCTCGATCGCTGGCGACTCACCGGCTGCACTGTGTACGTGACGCTCGAGCCCTGCCTCATGTGCGCCGGCCTTATGGTGAACGCGCGCATCGACCGCTGCGTCTACGGTGCGCCCGACCCCAAGGGTGGCGCGCTTGGCACGCTATACGATGTCAGCCACGACCCGCGGCTCAACCACGAGTTCATGGTGACGCCCGGCGTGCTCGAGCAGGAGTGCGCCCAGGTGCTTCGAGATTTCTTTGCCGACGTGCGCCGTCGCCGTCGTGAGGCCCGGGACGCGATCCGTGCCCAGCGGCCTTAGTAGTACTGTGCGATGATGGCAGACGTCACGACCTTGGCGCCCTGGTTGTCGAACACGGCGTAGTACGTGCCGTCGTCCTGGTACACGAAGTACATGTAGCCGTTCGTGCTGGAGCCGGGCTGCACGAACCCCAGGGCCGTGATGTCGTCGGCGAAAAGAGGGGCTGGGTCGTTCTGAGGCTGCAGGTAGCCGTTGAACTTGCCGTAGAGGTCAGCCGTGACGACGGCGGTCTGCGACGAGTTGTTGACGACGCTCAGCGGCACGCCCACGCACCACACGCCATCCCACGAGGGGTCGCCGGGAGCGCTTGCCTGCACCCAGAGATAGGCATCGCGGTTCGCGTCGAACGTCAGCGTCATACCGTCCAGTTCGAAGCTCTGACCGGCGGGGATGGCCTGGTTCACGTCGAGGGAGCCCAGCTGGCTCGGGATGGCTCGCATGCCGGTCGAGCGCGACTCCGGGACATCCACCTTGAGGTCGACCTTCGAGCCCAGCAGGTCGTCAAAGCCCAGCGTGTAGGAGCCTGGCCCGCGATACAGCAGGTGGACGGTGCCGCTCTCCGACGAGCCGACCTCGACGCGCCCCTTCGCGAGGATGTCGTCGTCGAAGTAGGCGGTGATGTCGGCTTGTTGGGCCCCGCTGGGATCGAACAGCTTGCAGTACAGCGGGCTCAGCACGCGGCTGTCCTCATCGTTGTTCGTGATGGTGACGGGGATGCCCACGACGAGCGCGCCGTTGTTCTGCGACTGCACGTTGTTGATCTGCGTCCACGTCCAGCTCGACGTATCGAGGTTGAGCTGGACGATGAGGTTCTCGAAGTTGACGGCGCCTGCAGGCAGGACGTCGGTCGAGTTGTCCTGCTGTGCGTTGGGGTCCTCGATGCCGAGAATCGAACAGCCGCTTGCCATGGCAGCGAGCGCTGCTCCTGCGGTGCCCGAGGCGATGGCGGCAATGAACTTGGAACGCGTCAGCATATGGTCTCCCCTTGCAGCGGACAGGGCGGGTTGGGCGGCGCGGTGTCGTATGTGGGTACGTATGACGCCCTCCGGTGCACCAACGGCGCCTATTCTATCGCAGTATACGCAAAAGCCCCGGTCGGAAATACCAACCGGGGCTCAGGATGCGTGCGGTTTGGAAAACCAATGCGCATATGTGCATAAACTTGCGGAAACGAACCAGTCTGCCGGCTGCTGTTACTCCACGTTGATGGAGATCTCCTGCGGCGTGCCGGAGTAGTCGTCAAACACGGCGACGTATTCGCCGGCGCCCTCGTACAGGAAGTACAGCATGGCGTTGACCGTGGCGCCCGGACGCATGTTGGCCACGTTGAGCGTCGAGTCGTCGAGGAAGTAGAGGGCGGAATTGTCCTGCTCGAGACCGTTGGGGCCGTATGTCGAGATGAAGAACGTCTCGGGCATCGTCGTCTCGCCCGTGTTGTTCGTGATGGTCACCGGGGCACCGACGACGGACGCGCCGTTAAACGGATCGCCGTCGTACGTCGTGACCGTCCCGTAAACCAGCGCGCTCGGGTCGGTGTTTACCAGGTAGGAGAACCCGCCGAAGTCGATGGGCGTGCCTGCGGCGACGGCCTCGGGCGAAGAGACGCTGCCGCCGTTCGTCACGCCGGCGTTCTCGTTGGCGGGAGGCGTCGTGGTGTCCGTGCTTGTGCTGGTGTCTGCGCTGCCTGACGAAAGCGTGAGGCCAGCAGCCTGAGCGGCCTGGGCGTTGGAGACGGTGAGGCTAACGGAGCTGTGAGCGTGCTCGAACGCGTTCTCGGCAGCATCGTCGCCGTCGTCGAGATAGACGGAGATCATGATGCCCGTGTAGTCGGAGCCGAAGACGAACGTGGCGCGGCCGTCGAACTCCTGGTCCGACACGATGCCGCCGAAGTCGAGGTCGCGAACGAGCGTGCCGTCAAGCGTACGATCCTCGGGCGTATCTGCCTCGTAGTTCGTCATGCCGGCGCTGGAGACCATGCTGTTCAGGAACTCATCGACCATGGCGTCTTCCTGGCCGATGGCTGTCTGGGGCACGACGACGACCTGCAGGACGCCGCCGAGCGTGGAGCTGTCGACATAGACATCGTAGATGCCGGTCGTCGGGTCACTCGTGAGCGAGGAAGCCTCCCAGGCGTCGCTGGCTTGGAACGTGAGCGGGCCGCTGGCGACCGTCTTGTACGAGGGCGTAGCGACGTTGGCGTCGTCGGGCGTCGTGGGCGTTTCGGCGATCTGGGTGATGGCGGAGCCGAGGCCAGACGCGCTGGCGTCTGCCGCAGAATCGCCGGCAGCGCTTTCGGTTGCGAAGGCGAGCGAGCCGATGGAGAGGCTGCAGGCAAGCGTGCCTGCGAGGATGACGGACCTGGCACGAGAGCGCAATGACATAATGATCCCCCTGGTCATTCGACGTGCACGCATATAGGTGGCGAGCGACGACGGCCGCTCGTTGCCGGCACAATACCCCTCACGGGCGGTGTTCGGAAAGGTGAAGACAGCTTTTTCGGCCGCCGGCATCGCTGCTGGCTGATGGGGGATTTGAAGGACGTGCGCCGGGCGGAATCGCATCCCGCCCGGCGCACGGCGTCTTACGTATGGCGTCCGAAGCGCCCACCCGCAGGCCCGCGCCCCCTGCTGCTGCGCGAGCCGCTGAACATGCTGCGGGCCGAGCGCGTGCAGGCGCGCTTGGGGTTGGGGACGATGCGGCCCTGGGCAAACTCGAAGCCCTCGGGCTCCCACACGGGAACGAGCTGCTTCGTGAAGTACTCGATCTCGCGCAGCGGGCTCACCTCGTCGGGCGCCATGAACGTGAACGCAATGCCGCTCTGGCCGGCGCGGCCCGTGCGACCGATGCGGTGCACGTAGTCCTCCGTGTCCATGGGGACGTCGAAGTTGACGACCCAGTCGATGCCGTCGACATCGATGCCACGGCTCATGACGTCGGTTGCCACGAGCGCCTCCAGCTTGCCGGCGCGGAAGTCGGCAAGCGCGCGCTCGCGGTCGCGCTGGCGGCGGTCAGCGTGCATGACGCCCACGTGCAGGCCCGTGCGCTCAAGGGCGGCGGCTACGGAGTCGGCGCGCTGCTTCGTGCGGCAGAACACGAGGACGCGGCCGGGCTTGTCCTGGGCGATGAGGCTGCTGAGAAGCTGGACCTTCTGGCCCTGGACGACGGGGACGAGGCGCTGCTCCACGGTGTCGGCCGTCTGGCCTACGCGGGCGATCTCGACGTTGACGGGGTCGTGCAGGATCGTGGGCATGCTGCGCTCGATGTCGCCGGAGATCGTGGCGGAGAACAGCAGCGTCTGGCGCTCCTTGGGCAGCTTGGCAATGATGCGGCGCACGCTGGGCCAAAAGCCCATGTCGAGCATGCGGTCGGCCTCGTCGAGCACGAGCACCTGCACGTGTGAGAGGTCGGCGGCTTTGCGCTCGAGCAGGTCGATGAGGCGGCCTGGCGTGGCGACGAGCATGTCGCAGCCGCGAGAGAGGTGCTTGAGCTGGCGGTCGTATCGCTCGCCGCCGATGACGGTGACGACGGACTGGCCCGTCTGGCTTGCGACGATGCCGGCCACCTGGTCGATCTGCGTCGCGAGCTCGCGCGTCGGCGTGATGACGAGGGCGTGCGGCCCGAGGTCGGAGGGCGTGAAGGTGGCGTCTGCGGCGGCGGGGTTGCCGGCGTCCGGCGAGCCGCCCTTCCTGCGGCAGCGGCGCTTACGCTTCTTCGCGGGGGCGGGCACATCGGTGGCGTCGGCTGCCTGTCCGGGTGCGGCGGTCTCGGCGGTCTCGGCGCCGGAGCTGGCTGCGCCTCGCGGGGCCTCGGCGCTCGCGGGTGTATCGCTCTCGGTGCTGGCAGAGGACACGCTGACCTGGGAGTCGACAGGGACGTTCTGCTCGGGAGCGCCCGCCTCGGTGGCGCCCGGGGCCTCGTGGCCGTTCGCATCGGCGGCTGCGGCGGTCTCCCTGTTCGCCTGGGCCGCGCGGTGCTCGGCCTCCCACTGGTCGGTGATGCGTCCGATGAGCTGCAGCGTGGGCAGCGTAAACGCGGCGGTCTTACCCGTGCCTGTCTGGGCGCTCGCCACGACGTCGCGTCCCTGGAGCGCCACCGGGATGGCCTGTGCCTGAACGGGCGTCGGCGTTGTGAAGCCAAGCGCGTCCACGCCGGACATGATCTGCTCGTTAAGCCCGAGCTCGGCAAATGAAGTAGTCATACGATAAGTATGCGCCAAATGCGACGAAATGTGAAACGCCATGCCTGCGGGCTCGCTCACGCCCGGTTGAGCGGGAACGGGCCCGCGGGCACCTTTCTCCTACTCGCCTTCTACCTCGACGAGCTCGATGTTGAAGTTGAGCGGCTTGCCGGCCAGCTCGTGGTTGGCGTCGAGCGTGACCTCGCCGTTCTCGGCCTTGGCGACGGTCACGGGCACGGGGCGATTGCCCATGAACACGTAGAGCTTCTGGCCCACCTTTGCGTGGAGCATCATGGCGGGGTTGGGCTCGCCATATGCGTCCTTGGGCTCCAGGTGGACGTCGCGTACCTCGCCGACCTGCATATCCTCGACGGCGCGGTCGAAGCCGGGAATCATCTGGCCGGCCATGCAGGTGAACGCAATGGGCTCGCCACGGTCGCGCGAGCTGTCGAACTTCGTGCCGTCATCGAGCGTACCGGTGTAGTGGACCTTGACCTTCTTGCCCTTGTTGCTCATGGGGTTTCCTTCCGTGTGCCTCGCGGTGTGCGAGGAATGGCTGCTGGGACGCAGAGCTGCGCCTGGGGCAAGTGTACCCTCGAGGCTTGGGGGATCCTAGGGATTTGGCCGCTTCGACGCGGGTTGGCCTACGCCTGCGCGGCGCATCGCATGCTATCGCCGTGTTTGAGGCGCGGGGGAAGGCTGGATACCCCGCGCGGACGTCAGAGAAGGCCCGCGCCCCGTCCCTCTGGCCAAAACTACCGTGCTTTGCGAGTCCTTGGTGGCCATAGGGCCTGCTGTTGGTAGAAAACTCGCAGGTGGGCCAAGGGCGCTGGACGACAGGGGAGGTTTTTGCGGTTCGTGGACATCCCATTTCCTCGCAAAGTAAGGTAGTTTTGGCCAGCGAAGGGGGTCTTCGTCCTTCTCTGGGTTTGCGCCGCCGCAACGAGGCGCCTGAAGCCGGGGCGCAGCATATTTGTATGCATGCGCTCCCGGCCGGGGCGGCAGAGCGCCTACGCCTGCGTCATCGCGATGAGCTCACTCACCGTCACGAACTCGTAGCCCTGCTCGGCGAGCACGGGCAGAGCCTGACGCAGGGCCTCCACGGTCTGGGAGCGGTCACCGCCGCCATCGTGCATGAGCACCACCTGGCCGGGCTGGGCCGCCATGATGCGCTGCGCGATGACGTCGGAGCCGGGGCGCCGCCAGTCCTCGGTGTCCACGTCCCAGCCGATCTCGGCGTCGACGTGGGGCCACAGCGTGTCGATGATCGACCCGTAGAAGTTGCCGCCCGGCGCGCGCATGATGTGGGTGGGCTCCTCACCCAGGGCGTCAGCGATAGCAGCGTAGCCCTTCAGTATCTCGTCGACCTGCTCCTCAGCGGACATGTAAGTGAGGTTTACGCCCTGACCCGATCCTGCCGCGTGATCCCAAGAGTGCGTGCACACCTCGCAGCCGAGGTCCCGAGCCCGCCGCACCACGTCCTCGTTGCCGGGTATCTGGTTGCCGATGGTGAAGAACGTGGCGCGAGCCCCGTAGGATTCGAGCAGGTTGAGGATCTGGGAGGTCGTCTCGGGCCAGGGGCCGTCATCGAAGGTGAGCGCGATGACCGGGCGATCAACCTGGGCGGTGAACACGTGGTAGCCGCCGTCTACCGGTGCGCTGGTGTCCTCGGTCTGCACGATGCCCGAGAGGCTGCCGGTGCGTACGGTGCGCGTGCCGTCGCGGCCGTCGCTCATCGTGTGCAGCGAACCCGACCAGTACGACGAAAACTCCCTGCTGTCGTCGTACCACCCGTGGGCGACGGGCTCCTCCGTCACGATGACGTCCTCGGTCACGTCGGCCCCATCGCCGATGACCACGCGCTCGCTGCCTTCGAGGGCGCGCGTCTCATCGCTGGGCGCCTCGTTGACCGTGATGGTGTACGGCGTGCCGCCTCCCGCCGAGTATATGCTGCCGTCGATGGCGAGGAGGTCGCCGGGCTGAGGGGTCGCGTAACCCTCGTCGAGCAGAGTCTTGACGGTGGCGCCCTTCTTGAGCTCGACCTGCTGGCCGTTGACCGTGACGGTGATGGCGGAAAGGCGCCCGACGACGAACCACGCGCCTACCGCCAGCGCGATGACCACGAGCACGGCGGCGATGATCGCAGGGATGGGGTTGCGCCTGCGCTGCCCGGGGCCGCTAAGCTGACCGCGGCCCGAGTGCCCGGTGGGTCGGGACGTCGCTCCCGCTGCCCCGCGCGCGTAGGGGCCGGCCGGGCCGACGACGTAGGGGCTGTACTGCCTCTGCCGCGTATTGGCGTACTCGGTGGTGCGTCTTGCGCTACCGCCAGCCCCGTAGCCGGCGTAGCCTTGCGTTTCGTTGTTCCCCCGTCGATCCATGCGGTTCCCCCTTGTGCGTTTTGGCCCAACGCAGCCCACTGTACCGTAGGCGCGACAGTCTGGGGACTACTCCTGTGGCGAGCGGGGCCTTTCATCGGAAAGCGCCGGGGGTTGGGGCGGGGCTCCACGGGTTTCACAGATGAAGTTGGACGTCCGCCGCGATAGAAAAAGGGCGCCCTGCCATCTGACAGGGCGCCCCTGGGTTCGATACTCTACGCTATAGCATGCGTTAGCTGATGGCGATGCCGGAGCGGCCGGACGACATCGTGAACGGAGCGTTGCCCGCGTCGTAGCCCGTCAACAGGTTGGTCAGGATGCCACGCAACGACAGGCGGCGCGAGGCGTGGTTATCGTCGGACTGCAGGGCGGTGAGCTCGCGCAGGGCCTGCGAGCCAGCGCTGGCGTCAACGTCGTTCGGGCGGCTGATGGGGCTGATGCCCAGGTCAAACTCGTTCATGATGGCTCCTCTCTCGTTTTGTTTCGCGCATATTAAATACCCCTTTCACGAGGAAATCCATACCGTTTACCGACAAAAATTCTCTGATGAAATCTATCGTTCATAAACATGTGATACCCGTGAATAACGGGCAACAAAATGCCTGGTAAAGCGGCTATTCTTGGGATTGATTTCGCAACTCAGCAGCGTAAATATTCATGTCTAGCGGCTGTCTTTGGCTGTGAGTGGATATGCCCGTTGGTTGTCCGGCTCTTCGGCACAAAAAGGGCCCGAACGTCGGCGCTTTGCACGCCGCGTTCGGGCCCGTTGTCACGCCAATGGCGCGAGTGATATTAGAACTCGGCGCTGCCCACCGTGCGCGGGTGCGGGATGACATCGCGGATGTTGCTCACGCCCGTGAGGTACATGACGAGGCGCTCGAAGCCCAGACCGAAGCCGGCGTGGTGGCACGTGCCGTAGCGGCGCAGGTCGCAGTAGTACTTGTACTGCTCGGGATCCATGCCCAGCTCGTTGATGCGGCTCTCCAGCACGTCGAGACGCTCCTCGCGCTGCGACCCGCCGATGATCTCGCCGATGCCGGGCACGAGGCAGTCGGCCGCGGCCACCGTCTTGTCGTCGTCGTTCAGGCGCATATAGAACGCCTTGATCTCCTTGGGGTAGTCGTACACGAACACCGGCTTCTTGAAGTGCTGCTCCGTGAGGAAGCGCTCGTGCTCCGTTGCCAGGTCGACGCCCCAGTACACCGGGTACTCAAACTCGTGCCCGTCGCGCACGGCCTGCTCGAGGATCTCGACGGCCTCCGTATAGCTCACGCGGCCAAAGTCGGAGCTCGCCACGTGTTCGAGGCGCTCGGCCAGGCCCTTGTCGACGAACTTGTTGAAGAATGCCATCTCGTCGGGGCACTTCTCCGTGACGGTGCGGATGACGTACTTGAGCATCTCCTCGGCCAGGTTCATGTCGTCTTCGAGGTCGGCGAAGGCGATCTCGGGCTCGATCATCCAGAACTCGGCGGCGTGGCGCTGCGTGTTGGAGTTCTCGGCGCGGAACGTCGGGCCGAACGTGTAGACGTCGCCGAACGCCATCGCGAAGTTCTCGGCCTGCAGCTGGCCAGAGACCGTAAGGTTGGCCTGCTTGCCGAAGAAGTCCTGGCTGTAGTCGACGGTGCCGTCCTTGGCCAGCGGCGGGTTGGCCGGGTCGATCGTCGTGACGCGGAACATCTCGCCGGCGCCCTCGCAGTCCGAGGCCGTGATGATGGGCGTGTTGACGTAGACGAAGCCGCGCTCCTGGAAGAACTGGTGGATGGCGTAGGCGGCAACCGAGCGCACGCGGAACGTGGCGCCGAGCAGGTTCGTGCGCGGGCGCAGGTGTTGGATCGTGCGCAGGAACTCGACGGTGTGACGCTTCTTCTGCAGCGGGTAGTCGGGCGCCGAGGGGCCCTCGACCTCGATGGACGTCGCCTTGAGCTCGAAGGGCTGCGGGGCGTCGGGCGTGAGCGCCAGCTCGCCGCGGCAGATGAGGGCGGCGCCGACGTTCTGGGCGGCGATGTCGTCGTAGTTGGCGAGCGTCTCTCGGTTCATGACGACCTGCAGGTTGTTGAAGCAGCTGCCGTCGTTGAGCGTCACGAAGCCGAACGTCTTCATGTCGCGCAGGGAGCGGACCCAGCCGGCCACGGTGAGCTGCTGCCCGCCGAGCTGCTGCGCGTCCGCGAAGATCTGCGCGATGGTGGTGCGGTCTACGAAAGCCACGGAAATCTCCTCGCTTCTCGTGCGGGGCGGGCGGCGTATGGGCGGCCTACCCCCGGAATCGAATGCGCCTATGATAGCCGCGCGAAGCTGCCGGGGGCGTGGCGCGAGTCTTTTCTGTTGCGAGCTGCCGCTGCGTTCCACGAAAACGTCGAGTTGCCTTCCGGTTGCGGGCGGAGGCGGGGCTCGTGCGCTCGGGCGTTCCGCATCGTGGAACGATTGGTGTGCGACGTGGAATCGGCCGATTTTGCCGGGATGTCGCAGTCTGCATAATCCCTGCCAACGTACGCCGAAGGGGCGTGCAGGGGAAAGGGGTTTCTACCATGCAGAACGACGTGACGCGCCGCAGCTTCGTCTCCGCCGGCGCCCTGGGTCTGGCCGGTCTCGCTGCCGCGGGCCTTGCTGCTACGGGCGCTCATCCCTCGATGGCAGCCGAGTCGACGTCGGAGGTGCCCGCCAGCTGGGACGGCGAGGCCGACGTTGTGGTGTGCGGAGCGGGCGGCGCTGGCCTCACGGCTGCCTACGCGGCGCTCGAGCAGGGTGCCACGGTCATCGTGCTCGAGAAGGGTGACTTCTGTGGCGGCACGACCGCGACGGCCGAGGGCGCCATCCAGGCGTCGGGCACGACGTGGCAGAAGGAGCTCGGCAAGATCAACGTCGAGGACGACAACGCCGACAAGCACTTTGCGTTCTGGATGACGGACGCCGAGGGCCTGTGCGACGAGAAGCTCGTGCGCCAGATGGCCGACAACGCCGCCGACAACCTCCAGTGGATGGCCGACAGCTTCGGCATCACGTACAGCCGCGTGTTTGGCCCGCTGCCCACGCCTTACCAGCCCGAGGAGAACATCGCCGACCGCATCCACATCATCGCTGACGCCGACGACCCGACCTCGACGGGCGGCGTTGTGTGGACGACGAAGGCCGAGACTGCCGTCACGGAGAAGGGTGGCCAGATCCTCACGGGCACGGCGGCTTCTTCGCTCGTCGTCGATGGCGAGAACGGCGTCGTGGGCGTCATGACGGCCGACGGCAAGGCATACCACGCCCTGAGCGGCGTCGTGCTGGCCATGGCGGGCATCGAGCACAACGAGGAGCTCGCCAAGCGCTACAACCCGCAGCACTACTGGGACCTCATGACGCAGTCGGTCGTCACCTCTCCCAACGACACGGGCGACGGCATCGTCATGGGCCTCGCTGCGGGCGCTGACATGGGGCGCGTCGGAGGCTGCGTTGACCTCATTCTCGCAACGGGCAGCTGCACGAACAACACGAATCCCGAGATGCCGGCCATCTTTGTGAGCATGCGCGGCAACCGCTTCGTGCGCGAAGACACGACCTACGCGTTCCATATGCGCTCGTGCTTCAACTCTGCCATGCAGGAGGGCGGCTTCGACGGCTGCACGTGGATGGTCCTGGACGCCAAGATGACGAAGATGGAGCAGCAGAGCCCCTGGTCGGACGCCATCGAGGGTGGCGCCGAGGCCCGCGAGGCTGCGGTGGCTGACGGAACCCTGCTGCAGGCCGACTCCATCGAGGAGCTCGCGGAGGCCATGGGCGTGCCGGCCAGCAACCTCGCTGCCACCGTCGAGGCCTGGAACGCGGGCTGCGAAGCCGGCGAGGACGTGGCTTACGGGCGCGTGAAGCAACTCGTGCCGCTCGACGAGGCGCCATTCTTCGCCTACAAGATCGTCCACACGAACATCGGTGCCATCGGTGGCCTGCGCATCAACGAAGACTGCGCCGTGATTGATCGCCAGGGCGAGCCCATTCCGCATCTGTTCGCAGCGGGTGCCAACAGCGCGGGTTGGCTGGGCCCGTACTACCCCGGCTCCGGCACCTGCCTGCAGGGGACGCTCAACACCGGTCGCATTGCGGGCGTGTCGGCGGCGGCCGCAAAGTAACGTCGCGCTTGGGCGCCTGCCCTATGCCCGATAGCCCATAGCCGCCGAGATGCGCTGCCCGGCGAGGACGACTTGACCGATGATCTTGTCGAGTCCCTCGTCGGGCAGCTCGTCGTTGGTTCCGCTGACGCCGACGACGGCGATCGCCTCGCCGCGATAGTCAAAGACGGGCGCGGCTGCGCAGCGGTGATTCAACGCTGACTCTTCGATGTCGGTGGCCCAGCCCTGCGCGCGCACTTTCCGCAGGTGGAGACGGAACGCGGCCTTGTCCGTGATGGTGTTGGGCGTGAAGGCCTCGAGGTCAAAGCCGTAGAGGACCTTTTCGAGCTCATCGCTGGGCAGGCAGGCCATCAGGCACTTTCCCATGGACGAGCAGTGCGCGGGATAGCGCCGGCCCACCTGCGTAAACACCTCGTCGGAGCGATCCGTTGCAGCCCGCTCGATGATGGAGATGAACGGTCCGTCTCGAATGCCCAGGTAGACAGTCAGGTTCGTTGCCCTTTGAAGCGCTGCCATGTGCGGCTTGGCCTCGGTCTGGAGCTCGAGCGAGTCGATGTGGCGACTCAGGGTGTCAAACATCTGGTGTCCCACGGCGTACGTGCCGTCGAGCGTACGCTCGGCATAGCCCCGCTCGACAAGCGTCTGCAGGATGCGATGGCATGTCGACTTGCTGAGGCCTGTCGCTCGCGCGAGCGGAGCAAGCGCCATGCCGCCTCGCGCATATGCCAGCGCCTCGATGATGTCGAGCGCGCGGCTGAGCACCTGGATCGTCTGCGGTGCCGCGTCAGCGGGTGCGGGGCCCCCGTCAGAGGGCGCCTGCGCGAGGGGAGGCAAGGACGGCTCCAAGCTCGTGCCTGAACTTGCTGGCTGCGCGCATGCCGTTGCGGGCTCGCTCATTGAGCGCCTCCTTGCTCGGGGGACAACGCGGGGAGATCGTGCGGACTCCGAGGTGTCACGATGCTTGCGTTTGGGACAGCATACCTCACGAGGGCGCAATTGGCGGGGTTGCTTGGGCGAGCGACCGCTGAGGCGGAGGCTGGGCGTCGTGGGATTTGCTGCTCAGCTGGCGCACGCGCGCTTCTCGGAGGATAGATCCTGCTGCCAGGGGGGCGCCTTTGCACGCGGGACGTTGGTCTGCGGCCAGGAAACGCTACCGTGTATGGGTGCTCTCGCGGCGCGCCCGGTCGGGCGGGATTGCCACCTGCGGAAACGTTGGGGCCTGCGGCGTGCGGACTGGCCGGGGGATGGGAGAGAGTTCACAAGCTGGATTTCTGGCCAGCAACGGGTGCCGCGCATACAAAAGAGGGGCGCCGCGCGGTTTGCACGACGTCCCTCTGCGATGCTTGTCCTGCGACGGGGATATTCGCCCCGCACGGAGTAGCGTGCTAGTGAGTGCTTACTCCTCGATGCCCACGAGCACGTCGGTGGACTTCACGATGGCCGTGGCCTCGGCGCCCTCGACCAGGCCGAGGTCGTCGATGGCCTCGTTGGTGATGGAGCCGGAGATGACCTGGCCGCAGGGGGTGGTCAGCGACACGTGGCCGTTAACGGCGCCCTTGACGACCTTCGTGATCTTGCCGGAGAACTGGTTGCGCGCCGAGATGGGCAGGCGATCGGTGCCCTTGGCGAACATGACGTTGGAGGCCTTGATGATGGCCGTGGCCTTCACGCCCTCCTTGAGGCCGAGCTCCTTGATGGCCTCCATCGTGATGTCGGCCTTGACCTTCGTGCAGCCGAGGTCGATGGCGACGACGCCGTTGACGGCACCCTCCTTGACGCAGCAGATGGTGCCGGCGAGCTGGTTGCGAGCGGAAATCTTGAACATGGCGGAATCCCTTCTGGATGTGCCGCGCCACATGTGCGCGGGCTGTTTGATGCATGCGGAACGAGACCATCATACGTGGGCATGCCAGGGCTGCGCTGGGGTTTACTCGGCCAAGCGGCCGACGAACCAATGGGTACCATGCTGCACCAAATGGGATGAACGTGCTCAGAAATGGAGCATGGGATCGTCACGAAGCGACGCTGGCGGGGCATGGGAAACGGCGCTGGACGGCGGAGCTCGCTTCAATTTGTGTAGATCAGCTATACAAAATGGCAAAATAGCGCATATGCTTATGAGCGGGATGGATCTCTGGCTTCGGGGCTTTGGCGGAAGGACGCATTGCGATGGGAAGCAGGGCGCAGGAGAACAGCCTGTCTGACTTGTCGCTGGGACCGGGCGAGGCTCTGCGCGTCGAAGACGTGATGCGTCTGCTGCACCTCAGCAAGAATACGGTCTACAAGCTGGCGCGCGAGGGGTCGATTCCGTCCTATCGTGTCGGCCGACAGATTCGCTTTCGTTCCGACGACGTGCTGGCGCGCGCAAGGGAAGCAGCTGGCAACGCGATCCCGCCGCTCGCTCTCGCGGGCGGGGAGGGCCAGGTTGCGCCCGACGTTGTCCCGACGGCGCTTCCTGACGTCCTCGACGAGATTCCGGGGTGGATGCGCGGCTCGCTCGTGCTCGGCGGGCAGGACTTGGCGTGCGACGTGCTTGCCAACTATGTGGCAGGCCTAGGGGTCAAGGTGCTTCGCTCGCAGGCAAATGGCTATGTCTCGCTAGCCCGAATGTACCTGGGCACCGTACACGCTGCCGCCATCAGCCTCTGGTCGGAGGGCGAGGAGCGCTACAACATCCCCTATGTTCGCGAAATGCTGCCCGGCTTGTCTGTCGTCGTGTTTCGCCTGTGTCGCCGCCGCATCGGCTTTACCGTGCCACGCCAGGGCCGGGGGTCGTCTGCGGCTCCGCGCCCCGATCGTTGGGGAGACCTGCTGGAGCCTGGCGTGCGCATCGCCAACCGCGAGCGCGGGGCTGCGGCGCGCGTGCTGCTCGACGAGAAGATGGCC
This sequence comes from Coriobacteriia bacterium, assembly GCA_018368455.1. NCBI lineage: Bacteria > Bacillati > Actinomycetota > Coriobacteriia > Coriobacteriia bacterium. The sequence goes on along the minus strand of JAGZEG010000008.1, from coordinate 125,174 downwards.
TACCTCGAGGCGCGAACGAGCGACATCGCGGGCTACGATCGCGTCGTGACCTCTGAGTTTGCGCAGGCCTTGCTTGTCGCGCGTGGCATGGCCAACGTCGCCGTCACGAGCGAGAAGCCGTTTCGACAGATGGAAGGCCTGGACTTCCTGCCGATGCAGGATGAAGTTGTTGACCTGGCAGTTGTGCGCACGCCCGAGACGGCGGAGCTGCTCCGCGCCGCGAAGAACCTCCTGCGCACGGACGCCTTCCGCAGCGAGTTTGATCCCACGATGTACGACACGACCTCGATGGGCGACGTCGTCTACGAGGCGTAGGCGCCCAGCAGGGCTATCGAGCGCGAGGCCGCGGCGGGGGCGGGGAGCACCGTGTGGCGTCTGTATATCTGTCCAAGCTGTCTGCTACCCTGGGTCAGGATGTGCTATGGGGTCGTACGAGGCGAGGGGCGCGCCGCTTTCGGGCGGTGCCCGGGGCAGGAGGACCTGGTGTCGCTGACGTTCATGCCGATACGTGGGGATGCGACGGATTCCGGATCCGAGCAGCCGCGGCTCTGGGATTCCGGCGAGCTGGAATTGGGTGCGGATGAGCCTGAGACGCCTGCGGGGCGCGTCATCGAGAACGAGATGTATGCCGACGACACGGTTGACGAACCGCTGGCAGGCTTGACGTTTCGGCTGTGCGCTTTCCGGGACGTGGCGTTCGACAACGCGCGTGACCTGCGGGGGTGTACGTTCGAGAAGTGCGTTTTCATCGGCTGCACGTTCAAGAGCGTCACGCTGACAGGTTGCTCGTTCAACGTGTGCGTTTTCAAGCAGGCTGATTTCTTTGACGCGCTGTTCAAGGACTGCCGCATGCTGGGCTGCGAGATTCTTGGCGCCCGCTGCACCGCGATGACCGTGCGCGGCGGAGATTGGTCGTATGCGAACCTCGCGGGGCTCAAATTCGCCCATCAGGAGCTGCGCGACGTGCGCCTGCGCGAGGTTTCCCTGACGAACTGCACGTTCAGGAGCTGCGATCTCACCGGTAGCGATCTCACGCGGGCAACGGCGCGAGGGGCGAGCTTCACCGACTGTGACCTGCGCGGTGCCCGTCTCGACGGCATCGCGGTGGCGGAGGCGACGTGGCGCGGCTCGAAGATCGACCTAGCGCAGTGCATCGCCATCGCCCAAGAAGTAACGGGCGCCACCTACGAGGAGCCTGTGGGATAGCGCGCTGCCGCAGGACCCTGACCTCCCTACGTTGAGTGCGGGCTGATAACGGCCTTTCAGCAACCTGAACGCCAAAACCGCAGGGAGATATTCCGCGCACGGGGCGCAGCCGCGAAAAGACACGCGAGTCAGCCCGCACTTGACGAGGCGGTGCGCGGGTGGCCCGGCGGGCGGTCGGGACGGGCGGGTGGCCCGGCGGGCGCGAGAGGCACCGGCCGGGCCCGCCGGGCCGCTTACTCCTCGAACAGGCTCGCGCACTCCTCGAGGTGCTCGATGATCGGGAGGTGCTGCGGGCACACGTTCTCGCATGCGCCGCACTGGATGCACGCTGACGCCTTGCCTGGACGAGACTGCCAGCCGTAGCTGCGCTTGGCGCCCTCGAGGTCACCGTAGATGCGGTACTCGTTAAGCACAGAAAGCAGGTTGGGGATCGGAAGCTCCTGTGGGCAGCCTTTCGTGCAGTAGCGACAGTTCGTGCACGGGACGGTGTCGATGGACGCCATGGCGGCCTGGGCCTGGGCAACGACGGCGCGGCCGGCCTCGTCGAGCGGCTTGAAGTCCTTGAACGTCGCCAGGTTGTCGCGCAGCTGTGCCAGGTTGCTCATGCCCGAGAGCACGGTCACGATGCCCGGCAGGCTGGCGGCGTAGCGCAGCGCCCAGCTCGCGCAGGAGGCACTTGCGTCGGCCTGCTTAAAGACGTCGGCCACGACCTGCGGTGGGTTTGCGAGCAGGCCGCCCTTGACCGGCTCCATGATGATGACGGGCTTGCCGTGCTTCAGGGCCGTCTCGTAGCACAGGCGGCTCTGGTTCTGAACGTCGTCCCAGTCGGCGTAGTTGATCTGCAGCTGGACGAACTCCGCCTCGGGGTGAGCCGTCAGTACGGCGTCGAGCTGGTCGGCAGTGGCATGCATCGAGAAGCCAAGGTGGCGGATGAGGCCCTGGCGCTTGAGGTCGGCGGCAAAGTCCCACATGCCGTAGTTCTCGTAGACGGCCGTGCGCGCGTCGCCGAGATTGTGCAGCAGGTAGAAGTCGAAGTAGCCTGCACCCGTCGTGTCGAGCGACGTGTAGAAGAACTGCTTGGCGCCCTCGGCGTCGGGGGCCATGCCAGCGAACAGCTTCGTGGCGAGCTGGTAGCTCTCACGCGGATGGCGGTCGACGAGCGCCTGCTTGATGGCGGCCTCGCTGCCCTCGTAGGCGCGGGCCGTGTCGAAGTACGTGTAGCCGGCGGCGAGGAACTCGTCGACCATCTGGCTCGTCTGCTCGACGTCGATGGGTGCGTCAGGCGCGTCGCCGAGCTTGGGCAGGCGCATGAGGCCGAAGCCGAGCTTGGGGATGGCGTGGCCGAGGTAGTCGGGGCCGAGCGGCGTGTTGGCGTCGGGGGTGCTCATAGGCGGGGTGTCCTCTCTCCTTCTCCAGCAAATGTCGCCGCATCATACGGCCTGAAGCATGCTCAAGGTCAAGGGGGAGAGGGGCCTCTGCGCCGTGATTGCACAGGGGCGGGATAGCCTGTCAGGACGCTGTCAGATTGCCGTCAACCTTCTGTCGAAAGCCCTGCGGTACGCTGGGGCGCGAGCGGGGTCCGCTGGGCGACGCCTTTCGTCTCGAATGAGAGAGGGGGAGCCCCATGAACATTCTCGACTTGGTACGGCTCATCTACGAGTTGTGCTCTGCGCTTCGCGTTGTGATCGACGTTGTGCATCGTGTGGCAGCGGCGGCCAAGAAGCTAGTGAGGAGGTTCAAGGCACGAGGCGGAGCTACAGATGCCGGTCTCTCTGACGGCGGAAGCAGCAAAGCCGAAGTCACGGACACGCTGGATGAAAAAGGCTGTTAGCCCCTGCCAGGACTAACAGCCAAACCAGGCGTCGCCCGCCCCTGAGCTAGGTTTTTTGGGGTTGCGGGCCCCGCTCAACTGTGGAGTATACCACAGGCGAGGCGGGAGGATGCGCGACATGATATTGACAAGAGACGTACAAATGTGAGGCCAAGATTCCAAACCCTAGTGCGGCGGCTCCTGACTTCAGTGCGGCATATTGATTTGCTAGTTTTAGTGTTGGTTGGTGCGGGCGTCCTCGTCTTACCTGCGGCGGCGGGGATTCGAACTTGCATGCTTGTGATGAGGTTGGACTCGGGCCCGTGCGTGTTCGAGGACATGGATCATCCCCTTAGCCTGCCCGAATCGGGCGATCTCTCGAGATGATAAGAGGCGGCGGCGCTATTCCTCGGTGACGAGGGCCGCTACGGGAAGGTCGAGGCTTTGGGCGACTTTCTCAAGGATGCGCAGCGTGATGTTTGCTTCGCCGGCTTCGATCTTGTCGAGGTAGGGGCGGCTGATGCCCACCATGAGGCAGAAGCGGGCCTTTGTGATACCCGCCTCTTCGCGCGCCCTGTGGACGCGTGTGCCTACTTGCTGTGCCAGGTTGCTGCCCATGGCAACTATTCTTATGAGCAGAAAAATGAAGACGTAAATTATAGTTTACGTATAGTCATTTCTACGTATATACAATGAATATAGCTAAATAAGTTAGCTTATATTTTAAGTAGAGAAGGATGAAAAGGGTAACTAGCTTCATGGGTGTTTGCGTAATTCGCCGGGTTCTTCGTACGTATCTTGTCGAAAGAAAGGGGATCTGCCATGGAACGAACGATGAATCACATGCAGGGCGGTGCCACATCGGCGGCGGGCGTTTCGCGTCGGGGTTTCGTGGCCGCTGCGGCGCTTGCGACGGCTGCGGGGACGGTGGCGACCTCGTCCACCTTCGCCGCTGAGACGGGCTCGCCGACGTGGGCGAGCGAGTATGACGTCGTCGTCATCGGCCTGGGTGCGGCCGGCGCGGCTGCGGCCATCGAGGCGCAGGCGGCCGGCGCGAGCGTTTGCGTCCTGGAGAAGGCGGCGCGCGGTGGCGGCTCGACGCTGCGCTCGGGCGGCACGATCTACATGGGTGGCGGTACCGCACTGCAGAAGGAGCTCGGCATTGACGACACGCCCGAGGCCATGGCGACGTACGTCACGGCCGCCGCAGGCCCCAGCGCCGACCCCGACAACCTCGCCGCCTACTGCGCGGCCTCCATCGACCTGTACGACTGGTGCGTCGCCCAGGGCATGGTCTTCACGGGCGTCGCCGACACGGAGAACCACATCCAGGGCAAGCACGACGGCATCAGCCTGTTTTACTCCGGCAACGAGCGGGCGTTCGAGTACGCCTCCATCGCACAGCCTGCCCCGCGCGGCCACACGCCCGACGGCGCCTCCGTCGGCCTGTTCGAGGCGCTCGAGGCCAACGTCGAGGCGACGTGCGGCGTTCTCTACGAGATGGCAGCCACCGCGCTGGTGACCGACGAGACGGGTCGTGTGGTCGGCGTCGAGGCTCAGGGGGCCGACGGGACTACCCAGAGGATCGGCGCGAAGAAGGGCGTTGTCATCTGCGCCGGCGCGTTCACGTACAACGACATGATGCTGGCGGACTACGGTGCGGACACCACGTACTGTGGCGGTCGGACCGGCTGCGAGAACGACCTGGGTGACGGCATCGTCATGGCACAGCGCATCGGCGCCGCCACGCGCTCCATGTCGCGCATGAACTACAGCCAGGCGCTCTACCTGTACGCCGACCTGGCCGCCGGTGTGCTGCTTGACTATCGCGGCCTGCGCATCCTTGCCGAGGACGACTACGGTGCGTGGACAGGCCGCACGATCATCGAGACGACGCCCGAGACGTGCCTCACTATCGTCGATGACGAGATGCTCCAGGGAATCCGTGCGTCGGCGTTTGGCGCGAACCTTGAGCCGGTCGCTCAGGCGGACACAGTCGAGGAGCTTGCGGCGCAGATCGGCCTGCCGGTCGACAACGTGGTGCGCTCCGTCGAGCGCTACAACGAGCTTGTCGAATCGGGCGAGGATACCGACTTCCACAAGAGCGCCAGCATGCTGCGCCCGATCGCGACACCACCGTTCTCCGCCATGGACACGAGCTCACGAAACTGCTCGTTCCACACGCTCGGCGGCCTCAAGATTAACGCTCGCGCCCAGGTCATCGACCTCGCGGGTGCTCCCATTCCCGGCTTGTATGCAGCGGGGCGCTCCGCATGCGGCATCTTCGGCGAGTATCCCGGCTCGGGCAGCTCCATTGCTGACGCCCTGACGTTCGGGCGCATCGCCGGCCGCGAGATGGCACAGGCGTAACGGCGTCTGCACTCTGGCTTGGGGACGCGCCGTAAGCGCAGATCCCAAACAACGGCGGCCCGACTACCCGCGAGGGGGTGGTCGGGTCGCTTTTCGTTTCAGATAATCTGAGGAACGACCCGGCCACGCTGCCAACTTGGTAGGAGGCCGGCATGTGTCATGTCGATGACATTAATGCCCCTAATATGCTTGCATTTAGTGCCTTGATTCTGATAGGTTTGATAGTATTTCTGTTAAACCAGGGTGAACGTGGGGTTACCTCGCTTCAGTTCTGCAAGTATGCCCTCTGCTGTTTTCGGAAAGGTTTTGCGGGGCAGAAACGGGCCGCGAAGCTGCCGACAGACGCGCGGGTGCGCTGCACGCTTGCCGACGCCGTGACCTTGGGTTGGAGGGGATGGGCGATGGGAGAGCGGGCGGGTGCGACCGGACTGGCTGCGAGCGTGGGCGCGCAGATGCATATGGATGCGAGCCACGGTTTCGTCGCGCAGTTCGAGAAGATGGCCGCGCGCATGCCGGAACAGTCGGCTGTTGTGTCGCAAGGGTATCCCACACTGACGTATCGCGCGCTTGCCGGCGTATCGAATCGCATTGCCCATCTGCTGCTCGATTGCACGCGGGATCGCCTGCCTGTCGTCGTGCTCGGTCATAAGTCCCCGCTCATGGCCGCGAGCTTCCTCGGGTGCCTCAAGAGCGGTCACGCCTTCGTGCCCGTCGACACCGAGATGCCAGCTTCGCGCCTGCTCGATATCGTTGGCCAGCTCGGCGACCCGCTGCTGCTGGCGACTGAGGACGTGCCGCAGGTCGTGGCCGATGCCATCCCCACGAGCCACCGCATCGACGTGCGCCCCCAGCTTGAGGGGCTGGACGCTGCGGGAGTCTCGTGCGACACCGTGCCTGACCCTGCGCTGTGGGTGTGCGGCGACCAGACGCAGTACATCATCTTCACCTCGGGCTCGACGGGTCGCCCCAAGGGCATCGAGGTCTCGGCCGACAACGTGGCCCACCTCATGGCGTGGCTGGGCACGCTGCCCGTGATTCGGCGGGGGCGGTGCGCCTTCCTCGACCAGCCGCCCTACTCGTTCGACCTGTCGGAGTACGAGCTCGTCGGGGCCCTGTCCACGGGCGGCACGCTGCACGCCGTCAATCGCGAGACGCTTGTGCACATGGGCAGCCTTTTCGAGAGCCTGGCCGCATCCGGCGTCGAGGTGTGGGTCTCGACGCCGTCGTTTGCCGACATGTGCCTGGCGGACAAGAGCTTTTCCGCCGAGCTACTGCCCAGCGTGGGGCTCTTCCTGTTCTGCGGCGAGACACTGCACCACAACACGGCCCGCGAGCTGCGTCGCCGCTTCCCCAACGCCGTCATTGCCAACACGTATGGGCCGACGGAGGCTACGGTTGCCGTGACATACTGCGAGGTCACCGACGCGATGCTCGACGACCCGACGCCGCTGCCCGTCGGCCGGCCCCGTCCCGGTGTCACGCTGCGCGTGCTCGACCGTGAGACGGGCGAGCCGTGCCCAGCGGGCGAGGAAGGCGAGATCGTCATCGCAGGTCCGTCGGTCGCCAAGGGTTACTACCGCAACAAGGAGAAGACCCGCGCGGCGTTCTTCGAGATGGAGGAGCCTGCGGGCGCGAGCGTGCAGACGGGCGCGGGCCACGGGCGCACGCTACGCGCCTATCGCACCGGTGACCTGGGCTTTCTTGATGCGGACGGCACGCTTCACTACGGCGGGCGCGCCGACTCGCTCATCAAGCTCAACGGCTTCCGCATTGAGCTGGGCGACGTCGAGGAGAACATCGCACAGCTGCCGATCGTCGAGCAGGTGGCCGTCGTGCCCGTGAGCAGGGACGGGCGCATCACGCACCTGCGGGCCTGCGTGGCGCTGCGCCCGGGCGCTCGCGCGTCGCTGGTCGCGGCCGACGGCGCGTGCGAGAACGACTTCGCGATCGCCCGCCACATCAAGGACGAGCTGGCGAAGAGGCTGCCGCCCTACATGATTCCGCGCAAGGTCGCCATCATGGACGAGCTGCCGATGACGCCGAACGGCAAGGTCGACCGCAAGCTGCTAGCCGCCGACCGCGGGGCGCGCGGGACTGCCGACCGTGGGGTGCAGGGGGCTGCCGACCGCGAGACGCGCAGGGCTGAGGGCGTCGCCGACTCGAAGGCTGCATCCGACGCGCAGGCCCCTGCCGCACACCCGACCCGGTGAGCCCGCCATGGCGTTCTACCTCGACCCCAGCTTCTTCGTGCTGCTGGCCGTCGCTGTCGTGGGCGCGGCCTGGCTCGGTCTTCGCGAGCGGCCGCTGTGCACGTACGGCCTCGTGGTCTCCGTCGTCTTCATCGCGCTGCTGTTCTGGGGCGACGTGGCGGGCGGCCTGGCGTTTCTGCTGTTCCTGACGCTCTCGCTCGCTGCGACGTACGTCCTGTTCGCCAGGCCTGACTCCCGGCCGCGCTTCTACGCGGGCCTCGTGCTCGTCCTGCTGCCGCTCGTCACCTATAAGCTGACGCACTCGCTGGGCCTGAGCGTCGACGTCCCGAGCCTGCTTGGCCTGATCGCTGCAGGAGGCTCTGCGTCGCTGGCGACCTCGGCTTCGCCGGCCGGCGCGCCCTCCGACGCCGGTGGCGCGGGCATCCTGGGCTTCATGGGCATCTCCTACCTCACGTTCAAGGCGCTCCAGGTGCTCATCGAGACGCACGACGGCCTTGTGCAGCGCATGCGCGTGCGCGACTACCTGGCGTTCATGCTGTTCTTCCCCGTGTTCACCTCCGGCCCCATCGATCGCAGCCGCCGCTTCCTCGCTGACATCGAGCGCGTGCCGAGCCGCGACGAGTACGCGGGTCTGCTGGGACGCGGCATCTTGCTCGTGCTGCTCGGCATGGTGTACGCCATGGTGCTCGCGCCGATCTGCCACAAGGGGTACGCGCCCCAGGCGTGGGGGAGCGGCCCACTCGGCACGGAGCTGCTCGCCCAGGTGAGGTGCGCCTACGCCTACGCGCTCTACCTGTTCTTCGACTTCGCCGGCGCCGGCTTCATGGCGATGGGCGCGGGCTACTGCTTCGGCGTCCGCGTGCCGCGCAACTTCCATGCGCCGTTTCTGGCGACCGATCTCAAGGACTTCTGGAACCGCTGGAACATGACGCTGTCGTTTTGGCTGCGCGACTTCGTGTTCATGCGCTTCTCGCGCACGGCGCTGCGGCACCACTGGTTCAAGAGCAACCTGCGCTGCGCCCAGGTGGGCCTCGTACTCAACATGCTGGTCATGGGCGTGTGGCACGGCCTCGTGCCGGGCTATCTCGTCTACGGGCTCTATCACGGCCTGCTGCTGGCGGGCACTGAGGGCTTCGAGAAGCGGGCGTTTTACAAGCGGCACCACCGCAGCGTGTGGTACCGCGTCGTGTCGTGGTTCGTGACGCTGCAGCTCGTCGTCATCGGTTTGGCCATCTTTTCGGGCCAGATGGCGACGATGCTGCACCTGGGATAGGAAAGTGGAAGGGAACTGGGATATGGCTGGCGACAAGCTGACGCACGACGAGCTGCTCGGGCGAGTGCTCGACCTGCTCGAGGACATCTGCGATGACGATGAGGTGCGCGACCACCTCGACGAGGACCTGTTCGAGTTGGGATTCCTCGACTCCATGGGCGCCATCGAGCTGCTCGTGCGCATCGAGGACGAGTTCGGCGTCTCCATCGCGCCGACCGAGGTCGAGCGCAGCGAGATGAACACGGTGAACCTCATCGTCTACCAGATCGAGCAGCGGCTATAGGAACAGGGGACGGACGTGCCGACTGGTGAGGACAGAGTGGCTTCCGAGGATCGCGGTCCCGTCATGGGGCGGCGCGTCTTTCTGGGCGCGGCGGCCGGGCTTGCCCTGGCGGCCGGCGGCCTGGGCGCGCTGGACCGTTGGGGGCTGCCCTCGCAGGGGCAGGCCGACAACCTGCGCCTCTACGACTACGTCTACTCGGGCCCCAAGTCCGAGAACGTCGACTTCACGCTGACGAACATGAGCGCTGACGGCTACCTGACGTTCGGCTCGTCGGAGTTCTATATCTCTAAGAGCCTGGTGCGGCAGTGCCCCCAGGTCGTGTTCGGCGAGAACGTCACCGGCGTCGACATGACATTCATCGGAGAGGCGTACGACCAGTCGCTGTGGCACGCCATCGCCGCGGGCGCTTACGGCTACCGCGTCAAGAACCGCAAGGTCGCGATCATCGTGAGTCCCCAGTGGTTCTTCAAGGGCGGCGGCGACCAAAAGAAGCTGCCCTCGAAGTTCTCCTACCTGCTCTACCGGGGGTTCTGCCGCAACCCGCTGCTCTCTGACGAGACGCGTGCCTACGTGCGTGGCCGACTGTCCACGTTGGGCATCGATGCCGACAAGCTGGCGGCGGCCAATTGCGACACGCTGCTCGACGCCATCAACGACCTTGCGTTCACTACGACGGCGGAGATGCGCAACCGTACGAAGCTGCCGCACGTCATCGAGCAAGCGCCGCGCAAGAACGGCTTCAAGCAGAAGGGGACGTGGACGGGTGAGCCGCACTGGAATGACCTGCTGAGCCAGGCGCAGGCTGACGGCGCCGCCGCGACGACGTCCAACGAGTACGGCATCTACGACAAATATTGGGAAAAGAACAAGGGGTATGCCCCGGAGCAGCACCAGAACTTTGCCGAGGCGGACTCCGAGTATGACGACCTAACCTGTTTCGTCCAGGTGTGTAAGGAGTCCCGACTCGAGCCACTGCTCGTCATCTTGCCGCTGCACGGGGCGTGGTACGACAAGCAGGGCGTGGACGCGACGACGCGCGCGGTGTTCTACCAGCGAGTACGCGATATGTGTGTCGCCCAGGACGTCGCGTATGCCGACTTCTCGAGCTGCGAGTACGAGAAGTACTTCCTGTGCGACACCGTGCACCCCGGCTGGGTGGGCTGGGTGCGCATCGAGCAGTCGTTCTACGACTTCGCGCACGACTGGGACGACGCGTTCCTTGGTGGCGGCGACGGCTACGGGACGGCGGAGGGGCTGAGCGCGCTATGAGCGAGGATCGCGAGAAGAAGATGGGGACGGCTGCGGGCGCGGGGGACGCGACGGTGCGGGACGCGTCTGGCCCGCAGCCCCGCAAGCCGGTCTCCGCGACCCGCCACCCGGGTGCCAAGAAGAAGGAGCGGCGGCCACTGCATGCCGCTGCTCAGGCCGTCGTGCGCTTTGGCGTGGCGCACTCGCGGCTTGCGGCACTGGGCGGGTGCGTGGCGGCCGCGGGCATGGTGGCCCTGCTTGTGTGGTTCACGGTGTTCTCCGGCATGGCTGAGCCCCCGCAGTTCGTCTACGCGAGCTTCTAGAGGGCCCGGCCGGCAGGCTCGTCTCGCCTTACGGGCGCAGGCCGCTGCCGCCCTGGAGCGTGAGCGTCTCGCTAGAGATGTACTTGGCGCTGGGACTTGCCAGGAACACGCACGTGGCGCCGATGCCGGTTCGGAGTCGCCGGGCAGCCCATCGGGATGCCCTGGATCGTCTTGGCATAGACCTCGGGGTACTCCTCTTTCCAGGCTGCGAGCCCGCAGTTAACTGCCATTGATTTCTCCGTCGCGCGGACTATGATTGTGCGCAAGCTATGGAGGCATGCTCCCATAGCTGGCCTGGGGGCGCATGGGGGCGCCCGCATACGGCCCAAGTAAGGGGGGATTTCTAATGGAGGGCAAGATCTCGGGGGATATCACGAGGCGGAATTTCGTGACGGGCGCGGCTCTGGCGGGAGCTGGCATCGCGGCTTCGGCCGGCTTGGCGCCGATGTTTGCCAAGGCGTCCGAGAACGACGTTCCTGACGCCTGGGATTACGAGTACGACATCGTCGTGTGCGGCGCGGGTGCCGCGGGCCTGCTCGCGGCGCTTAAGTGCAACGACGAGGGGTTAAAGGTCCTGTGCATCGACGCCAACTACGACACCGGTGGTCACGCGGCTGTCTCCGGCGGCATCACGCACTCCGGTGGCGGCACGAAGCTGCAGAAGGACTCGGGCGTCGAGGATTCGCCTGACCAGTACTATCTTGACCACACCAACCCCGCATACATCAATACGCGCTTCAACGATCGCGCCATTCTGCGCGAGTGCGCTGATCGCATGGCGGAGTGCTTCGACTGGATGCTGACGAAGGGCCTGTCGTTCCCCGAGGGCACCGTCGCCGTCAATGGCATGGGTGACGAGGCCGACTCCGTACCGCGTAGCGCTGTGGCCGACTCGAGCCCTTACGTCAAGATTGACACAGGCTCTAAGGAGTCGGGCAACAACGGTATCGCCCTGACGCGTCCGTTCGAGGAGACGGCGCGCAAGGAGGGCGTCGACTTCATGATGAACCGTCACATGGACGCCCTCGTTGTGGATGACTCCGGCCGCGTTGTCGGCATTCGCGCGAGCTACAACCCGCGCACGCTGCCTGACGGCACCGAACTGGTGGGCGAGCATGCTGACGAGAACATCCAGGACACAACCGAGGTTCTTGCTATCAGCGCATCGAAGGCCGTCATCATCGCAACGGGTGGCGGTACGGGCAACGTTGAGTGGCGCACGATGTTCGACCCGCGCTGGACGAAGGAGTACGACGGCGTTGCCGGCGAGCCGTATAGCTTCCAGGACGCATCGGGCGAAATCGCGGGTCTGGCCATCGGCGCCGGCCTGGGCGACACGGCGAATTGGACGGTGCAGGCTGCCTCGCCCATTACGGCAAACAAGCACATCGGCGTTCGCTACGGCTACCAGAACCTCGCATGGGAGACGGGCAGCCAGGTGTTTCCGCTGGCCGGAGGCGTGGGCCTGCGCCTTGCCGATGTGAACGGCATCATCTTCGTCAACATGCTCGGCGCGCGCTTCCACGACGAGAATATGAGCCTCAAGGGCAAAGACGCCGATAAGTACGACTTCTATGCCGATGCCATGGGCAGTGCTGTCATCACGACCGACCTGGGCACCGAGCGCGTCGGCGGCCCGATCTGGGCCATCTTTGACAGTGCGACGGCTGAGGCGAACGGCTGGAATTGCGACTACCCCAACGTCGACATCGAGAACGGTTACTTCTTCAAGGCCGATACGATCGAAGACCTTGCAGCGGCCATCGTTAACAAGTATTACGAGGACGTTAAAGTTGACCCCGCTACACTGGTCAAGGAGGTCGAGGCCTACAACGCCTCCGTTGATGCGGGCACGGACGAGGTCTACGGTCGTGATCCGGAGACGCTGACTGCCAAGATCGAGACGGGTCCGTTCTACGCCGCTTGGGCGACGCCGATTCTGCATGACTGCCTGACCGGTCTGCGCACCGACGCCCATCGCCAGGTGCTGAGGATCGACGGAACGCCGATCGATGGCCTGTTTGCTTGCGGCGAGTCTGCTGGCGGCCACCACGTGCACGGCATCGGCAAGGTCCAGACGTCCGGTTATATCGCGGGCATGTACGCAAGCCAGGCGTAGCGACGACTGACGAGCGGACCCGCGATCCGCCTGGGATCGCGGGTCCGCTCTGAATCTCTCGTACGTGGTGGGTTGAGTACCAACCTTAATGCAACACATCCGAGCCCCTCCGCGTTTCCGCAGTCAGCGCAACGCGGAGGGGCCTCCCTTGGCGCTCCCCCTGCACCCTTCCCGCAGTTGAGGTGGTTGTGGGGAAAGGCGTTGCGCTGGGTTCGGACCATGCTCCGCCGGCCCGCCGCGCCGTCGGTCCGGACTCAGCGCAACGGGCCCGCGCACCTTGGGTTGTCCCCGGAGCCTACCCGGTCAGCGGCGGGTCGCCCCTCTCCTCGCGGGCGCGCCCCACGAGCCCCGGCGTGAGGTCTATCGCGTCGATCCCGACGGCCTCGACGCCGAGCGCCGCCATGAGCGCGCGTGCGTCGTCGCCGAAGGCGGCCTCGAGCGCGTCGACGGGCCTGCCCCATGCGAGCGCGCCCCTGGGCTCGGAGTTGACGTGGCTCATGGCGAGCGACACGTCGGCCCCCGTGAGCAGGTCGAACCTGATGCCGGACACCTTCGGCAGCATCTTCCTTATCTCGACGTGGTTCCTCTCGCAGGCGCCCTTCTGCTGCGACTGCCTCGGGTCGCAGTAGAAAAGCCTCACCTCGCCCGGGCGCTCTCCGAGGACGGCGCCGATGGCGGCCTCGTCGGCGAACTCGGAGCCGTTGTCGGTGAGCACGGTTCCGAACACGCGCCGCATGGCCGCCGGGCCGCCGAGCGCCTCGGAGAGCGATCGCAGCGCGGCGAGCACCGACCCGCACGTCCCGTCCGGGATCAGCAGCGCCGCCTGGAACCGGCTCGGCCTGTGCAGGACGGTGAGCAGCCGCGCGGAGTCGGCGGCGGAGCCCTCGACCGTGTCCATCTCCCACGCCGCGGCGCACGCGTCCTCGCCGAGCGCGAGGAACGCCGCGTGCGACCTGGAGGGCGAGTGCCGCGTCACGGCCCTCTTGCGCTTCTTGCACAGCCTGTAGCCGGTCTTGCGGCGCAGGTTCCCCAGGTTGGTCATCTCGGCGTAGCCCCGGTCGATCCAACGGTAGCCCGTGCTCGCGGGCGGGCCGCCCATGAGCGCTATCTGGGCGGGCGACAGCCCGCGCCCGGTCCCCTCGCGCAGGGCCCTCAGCTTCGCCTCAGCGGACTCCTCGGTCTCGTCGATGCCGGAGCGGCTCTCCGAGAGCTCCGCGTCGGCCGTCGCCTGCGCCCACTTCGCGACGTAGGCGACCTTCGGTTTCCTGCTGCAGCCGTAGCCGCCCTTGTGGCTGCAGCCGTTGCAGCACCGCGGCCACGCCCCGAGCTTCGGGCAGGCGCCGCCGAGGTCCTCGGGCGCCGGCTCGCCGCGCAGGGACTTGGGCGAGGTGACGAAGCGGTGCCGGTCGACCTCGCGCTTCACCGTCGAGGGGCTGCGGCCGAGCCCGCGGGCGATCTTGCGGCACGGCTCCCCGCGCCCGAGCGCCCTCTCGATGTCCTTCCTCTCGAGCATCGTCAGCCTGCCGTAGGCCCTCTCGGTCGGCGGCTTGCCCTTCTTCGCGGCGCACATGGCCGGCCTCCTCTCCGGGCCGGCCCATCCGGCCTACAGGGGAGTTCATTCCCGGACTCAGCGCAACGCGTTGCGATCAGTATGGGAAGCGTTGCAGTGGCTTTGATAATCAACGTCTCGTACGTGGTGTTATCTTGTTGAGAAAACACGCTATAGATACGCATCACATGGGGTATACTAGAACCAGCGGGGCCCGAGTGACCTTAAGCAGGGTCGGGCAGCGCCTCTGTTCAGGCCGCTAAAGTTGCACCTTTAGCGGCCCTTTTTATGAGACGAACTCGAACGCCGGATGGCGCGGATCTTTTCGATCGTCTTTGTAGCAAATACACCACAACTGTACATAATTTAACGAGCATACTTGTCCCGTTGAAAAACCGTGGTGGTCCTCTTTTGCCAGCAGGGATCGTCCCCCTCGTCGCACAGCGGCGGTACGCTTCGCGCTAGTTTCTGGAGGCGCCAGAAGACGTCCCCGGTTCGATTCTGAAGGGGTGGGCGCGATGGGATCGTGGCTGCTGTTTGCGGTGGGATCGGCGCTGTTCGCAGGCCTGACGTCCATCTTGGCGAAATGCGGCATCCGTACGACGGACTCCACGGTGGCAACGGCTATCCGCACGGTCGTTGTGCTGGCGTTTTCGTGGGTCATGGTGTTCGTTGTGGGCTCACAGGATTCGATCGGCGACATTTCAGGACGCACGCTGCTTTTCCTTGCGCTGTCAGGTCTGGCGACGGGTGGATCGTGGCTGTGTTACTTCAAGGCGCTCCAGCTTGGCGACGTCAACAAGGTCGTGCCCATCGACAAGTCGAGCATCGTGCTCACCGTTCTGCTCGCGTTCATCCTGTTGGGCGAGCCGGTTGCGGCGCCGCAGATTGTCGGCATCATCGTCATTGCCGTGGGTACCTTCCTTATGATCCAGAAGAGGGAGGGCTCCGCTTCCGTTTCCGAAGAGGTGGCGCATGCCGCTACCGGCTCCGGGCCCTCCACGCTTGGCGCGCGCATATCCGCGTTGTTCAACGGTCGTCATGCCTGGCTCGTCTACGCGCTGCTGAGTGCCGTGTTCGCCGCGCTGACGTCCATCTTGGGCAAGGTCGGCATCACGGATGTCGAGTCGAACCTGGGCACGGCTATCCGTACGATCGTCGTGCTCGTCATGGCGTGGGTCATGGTGTTCGTGACGCGCAAGCAGGGTGAGCTTCGCCATATCAACGGTCGTGAGCTGCTGTTCATCGTGCTGTCAGGCTTTGCGACCGGTGCGTCGTGGCTTTGCTTCTACCGTGCGCTTCAGACGGGGCCAGCCAGCCTCGTTGTGCCTATCGACAAGCTGAGCATCCTCGTGTCCATTGCGTTTGCCTACGTTGTCTTTGGCGAGCGACTGACGCGCAAGTCTGCCGTTGGCCTGGTGCTCATCGTCGTTGGCACGCTTGCCATGCTGCTCTAGCTGGTAGGCGAGGGGGCGCGCTGCTTTCCTGTGTCCGGCGCTCCTGCCCCACATCCCGATCAGCTGCCTGCGCGCGGCTGACACGGGCCGCTTTCCTGGCGCGGAAAGCGTCTCGGCGTCCCACATTGCTGGTTCTCGGCTGATTTGCGGCCAGGAACGGAGCTCGTGTATGGGTCCCCGGAGGGCACCGGCACCATGCTCGGCATTTTCGCAGGTAGCCCTGCAGTCTGCATCCTGTGTGGCCTCTGCGCGCTTGTGTGCCCATACACAGGCCGAGGTTCTGCCCGCCTTCGCGCCCTCTGCGTGCAGGATGTGCCATCTTGTCCTGGGTCGCGCCTTCCCCCGATCGATGGTGCGCGGTGCTCGGCGGGATTGGCGTCGCGGGTCCTCTCGAGTTGCCCTCCGGCGCCGGCGTACGTTGGGCCGCTGGAGCCCCGACCTCGCAATCGGGCTCGCCTCGCAGCCTCTCCGCGAGCCGGCCCCACCAGCTAGGTTTTCCCCTATGTGGGATCCCCACCATTTCTTCCTGCGCTCGCAATGTCGATGAGCTCCTGCTGGCTGTGCACGCCGAGCTTTTGATAGACGTGCTTGATGTGCGACTTGACGGTGTTTCTCGTAAGGCCGAGCTCCTCCTGGATATACGAGTTGTTCCGCCCGTGCGCTAGCAGGCACAGGACGTCAGCCTCGCGCGTCGTGAGCCCTCGGGCCGTGGCAAGCTCTGCGCAGGCTTGCTCGATGCTGAGGCCGGGCGCTCCCTGGGGGATGCTGAGCGGTTCAACGGGCACGATGCCTTCGATGGTCGCGTCGAAGCTAAAGCCGCGCAGGCCGAACAGCACGTAGGCCAGCAGCGCGGTCGCCATGGCTGCCGACGCGAGATAGGCGATGGTTGGCTGGGAGCCACTCTGCGCGAACGCTCCGGCATTGGCGCCCAGGATGATGCCGAGCACGCTCCACCCCCATCCCCAGCCGATGACCGAAAGGCTGGCGAGGCGGTTTCTCGCTGCGAGAGAAAACAGCACGAGGTCGTAGAGCACCTGATAGCACGAGTCTCCGACGATAAGCGCCCCCGCGGAGACGTGTGCCGCTCCCTCGACGGGCACGACGAGAAAGCCTGCCATCGTAAACACGACGGACAGCCCGAGCAGCATGTCGAACTTCTGACCGGAGACGCGCAGCAGGCAGTAGAGGGCAAGTGCGGTAAACGTTGCAACTGCGATGGGGACGCTGTCGAGTCTGCCCTCCTGCGGCCCGAATCGCTGGGCGAAGCCGGTGGCGACGGAGAAGGCAAATATGCAGACGAACAGGCGGTTGCCCAGTGGAAGGTAGGAGGATGGCCAGGTGATGGCCGCCTCGCGTGCAGGGGGCGCGGCGGCGATGGCGTGAATGGCGCGTCGTGCGATGGGATAGATGAGCGCTGCGCCGATGGGGGCTGCAGCGGTGTAGGCGGCGAGCGCAAACGGCAGAGACACTGCGTCTGCCGCGAGCGCCGCGAGGCATCCGAGGGCCATGGCTGCCGGGATCCCTCCGAGAAGCTGGCGCTGCGAGAGCGTCGTGCCGCAGGCGACGAGGATACAGAGCGAGAGCCAAGCACCGCCGATCTTGTTGAGAGAGGTGCCGACGAGCAGAAGGCCCACGGAGCCGACGCTGAGCCCCAGGAATGTCCCGGCGACGCCGACAAACCACAGCGCGAGCGCCCCCATCGTGATGGCTCCCGGCCTGAGCAGGCGAGGGCGCGCGATGGCGACGGCTGCGACGCTGAGGGCGGCCAGCGCCCCGGCGAGTTCTCCGATGTCTCGGGCGAACGGGAACACGGCGTCGAACAGCGGGAAGAGCTCTGCGTTCATGAGCGTCGTCCTGAGCGGAGAGCAGGCGAACGCCAGAAGGACGACGAGGGCGTCCCTGCGAGAGGTGCGTTCGCCCTGCGCGGCAGGTTGCGTGCTATGCGTTCCCGATCGATGCCCCCGGAGGCAGCCCACGGTACTTCTCCCAACTTTTCGGCATTCTGCCTGCGATGATGCTGCCTCGCCCCCCATTGGGGTGATGAAAGGGGGACGCCGACTTCGCCATGATAAACGAGTTTGCTGGCGTACGCGGGAGCTTCCGGCGTACGTGGGGCCCACAAGGTGTGAACTATCGAGAAGAAGGGGATTTTCATGGCACAGAATGAGAGCGCGCTGTCCCGTCGTACGTTCGTTGCAGGCGCCACGGCTCTTGCCGGTGCCGCTGCCGTTGCGGGGACGGCGGCACAGGCGATTGCCTCAGAGTCGTCTGCCAAGGACGTTGCGCCCGCGGCCGATTCTGCAGTTGGTAGCGAGGGCGTGTGGCCGGCTAACGGCGCCATTCTCGGTACTACGCCTGATTGGCTCGGTGTCGAGCCCGAGATCGCTGATGCTGACATCGTGCAGACGTACGAGACCGACATCCTCGTCATTGGCTGTGGCACGGGCGGCATGTTTGCCGTCGCCACGGCGGCGGAGGAAGGCGCCAAGGTCATCGGTATCGAGCGCTTCCCCACGGGCGTGGGCATCCGCGATGACCTGGCGGGCATCAACTCGCGTTACCAGCAGGAGTGGGGCACGAAGATCGACAAGTTCGACTACATCACCATGGCGACGCAGTATGCCGCAGGCCATATCAACCAGCAGCTCGTCGCCCTGTTCTGCGACGAGTCAGGCGAGACGATCGACTGGTACGGCGATCGCCTTGCCGAGCGCGACGTCGTGCTGTGGCACGAGGCGGGCGACGATGACGAGGGCGATCGCTACAAGCACTACGCGACGGGTCACTCTCCCGCCTGGCCTGCAGACGAAGAGGGCAACGAGTCGCTCAATGGCAACACGGTGCTCTACGACTACGCCGTCTCGAAGGGCGCCGAGTTCCACTACAACACGCAGATGATCAAGCTCGTCAAGGAGGACGGCAAGGTCACTGGCTGCATCGCCACCAACGAGGACGGCGACTACGTGCGTTACGTTGCGTCCAAGGGCACGGTTGTCTGCACGGGTGGCTACTCGCTCAACTACGACATGATGGCCGCCATGCAGCCGTGGAACCTGCGGATCATCGGCCGTAACGGCTCGGAGCCCGGCGCGTTCGGCGACGGCATCAAGGCGTGCTTGTGGGCCGGCGCCAAGATGGACGAGACGCACTCGATGATGATGTTCGACCGCTGTGCCCTGCGCCCTGACCAGGAGACAGGCCGCGCGACGGCCGAGTCGGGCGACAACGGCTTCTTCTGGATCGGCTCGCAGCCGTGGCTCAAGGTCAACGCCGACGGCAAGCGCTTCTTCAACGAGTCGGGCACCTACGAGGGCATTCTGCATGCCGACGAGTACCAGAAGGGCCACTGCCACTACACGATCTTCGACAGCAACTGGACGACGTACGTCGAGCAGTTCCAGATGCATGGCTGCTCGCGCCAGATCCCGTTTGTGAACGGCGCCGCGTGCGACATCCCCCGCGAGGTCAACGAGGCTGTCTTCCTGCCGCAGCTCATCGAGGGCGGCCAGGTGATCAAGGCCGATACGCTCGAGGAGCTGGCCGAGGGGCTCGGTCTGCCCGTCGACGCCTTCGTGGCTGAGGTTGAGCACTACAACGAGATGGCCGCCGCTGGCGAGGACACGGACTTCGGCAAGGAGGCCCACCGCCTGACGCCCGTTGACGCCGCGCCGTTCTACGGGTGCAAGAACACCGGCTACGTGCTGTGCACACTTGATGGCATCCAGATCGACACGAACCTCAACGCGCTCGACGTGAACGGCGATCCCATCGAGGGGCTTTACGTCATCGGTAACGACTCGGGCAGCTACTTCGCCAACACGTACCCTAACCTGTCGACGGGTATGGCGTGCGGCCGCACCGTGACGTTTGGCCGCCACGTCGGCAAGTATCTTGCCGCGAAGTAGGGCGTTTTACGCGCTGTTGGATTGTGAGGGGGGCTCGGCTTTCGCCCGCGGGATGGGGCGGGGTCCGGGCCCCTTTTTGCATGCGAGGGGCGGGGTGTAGGACATGCCGTAAGCCGTGAGACGCTACCGCCCACTTTCCGCGTGCGAGGAGGCGGGGTGTGGCTGCATGCGCGCAGCTCGGAGCGAGATTGCCGAGAAGTATGAGAGCCCGCATCGGGGATGGGGTTGCGTGCTCGCGGCTCGGAATGCGATGCCTGCTTGAAGTGTGTTAACGCGGACATGGAGGCAGAGGCTCAGGTTGCGTGGGGCGGCTTGGGTCGTGCGAGAACGGGCGGGCGCTGGGCTGCGGGGTGTGGCCAATCCTGACGGATGTGCAAGGTTTTGCAAAACACGGCGCTGAAATTGGGCGCGAATCGCGGGGCTGCGAGGTTTGCGGGGGCGTTTCGGGGTCGCGTGGTGTCTCCCAAAACGGGTTACCTGCGGGTTTGTGCCACAGGGGCGGGGTACGAGGCCTACAAACCTTGCACAGCCGCAATTCGCGCCCATTTTCGAGAGCCTGCTTTGCAAAACCTTGCACATCCGTTTGTTCTGCCCAGGATGGAACGTGCTGAGGCGGGCTTTCCCCTGGAAGCCCGGTGTCACTCCCGAGCCTCAAGTCTTCCACCCGCCCGAAAGCAGAGAGCCCCGGGCCCACCCTCCTCGTCGGAGCGTGAAACCCGGGGCTCTCTGCTAGCAAGCCAGACGGCTCTTTTTAGCTCTCGTCGCCGGAGAGGTACTTGCCGACGAGGTAGCCAAACGTGCAGTTACGTGTGTGCGATAGGCAGTTCAGGTTGTGCGGGTACGTGTTGTTGAACATGCCACCCGACGTCAGGCCCACGGCGAACAGACCGGGGATCGGCGCAAAGTCGCTTTTGAGCACGCGGCTGTGGATATCGACCTGCAGGCCACCCGCCGTGGACAGGGCCTCGGCGCCCTCGAGGTTGGCGTAGAACGGCGGAGTGTCGATCTTGGCCATCATCGAGCCGGGGAAGTGGTAGTCGCTGTCCTCGCCGGCGTCGCACATCTCGTTCCAGTGCTCGATCGTCGCGACGAACTCGTCCGCAGGCACGCCCATGAGCTCGGCCAGCTCCTCGAGCGTGTCGGCCTTGAGGGCGTTCTCGCTCGTAGCGGCGCCGACCCAGACCTCCTTGGGGCCGTAGCACGAGCTGGAGGGCGTCCAGATAGCGTCGATCTTGTCGGCGATGGCGCCGTCGACGATGTAGTAGTCGCACGCGCCGGGCTGGGCCTGGATGGCGCAGGCGAGGTGGTTATACGGCTCGTACTCAGGTGTGAAGCGCTTGCCGAGCTTGTTGACGCGCAGGTAGGGCATCAGCTGCATGGGGTCGAGCATCAGGGGATGCGGATACTCGTCCTCGATGCCGCCGATGGCCACGGCCATCTCGTGGCCATCGCCCGTGTTGCCGGTCGACGGGCTCATCCAGCCGCACAGGGCGAGGTCACGCGGACGGCAGCAGCGCTGGAGCTTCTCGAGGTTGAAGCCATAACCGCCCGTGGCCAGCACGACGCCCTTGGCGCAGTTGTACTTCTCGTAGCCCTCGGCGCTCTTGACGATGACGCCGGTCACGGCGCCGCTCTCGTCGGTCACGAGCTGGCAGGCGGGGCACTCGTAGCGGATCTCGGCGCCGGCCTCCTCGATGAGCTGGGGCAGCAGCGTGGCGAGGTCGCCCGGGGCAAACGGCAGGTTGAAGCTCGTGTTCCAGGAGCGCGACAGCGACGTGGCGTCGTAGGAGTCGCGGAAGTCCGGGAAGTCGCCCGTGGCGTTGAACGTCAGCGGGAAATCGTCCTCCGTCTTGTTGCCGGCCTTCATGAGGTGGTCGACATACCAGTCGACAGCCTCGCCGTTGCAGGCGAGGTAGCGCTTGTACAGGTCGAGGTTGCCGCGATAGCCGCAGTCGGCCATGGCGTCGTCGAGCCACTCGGCCTCATCGAACGTGACGCCCCAGTGCTGGTGAATCTTGGAGTTCGTGCCGCCCAGCGTCGCGGAGCAGTAGTTCGCCCAGCCGTTCTTCTCGACGGCGACCGTCTTGAGGCCGTGCTCGGCGCAGGACAGCGCGGCGGCGTCGCCAGCCGGGCCCAGGCCGCACACGACGACGTCGACGTCATGGGTGGCGACGATCTCGTCATCGGAGATGGGCTCAGCGACGAAGGCGATCTGGCCCTCGCCCGCGGCGCACGGGGCGAACATGTTGGGATCGTTCGTGGGGTAGTTGGCGTCGGCGTTGCCCGCGGTGGCCTGCTTGCCGGCAAGCGAGCCCTCAGCGTGCGGCTTGCTCGCGTCGGCGTTGGCGTCGGCGGGCGCGGAGCCCTCGGCGGCCAGGGCGACGCCGGCTGCGCTGGCGGCGACAGCGGCGCTCGCCATGCCGGCACTGGCCAGGAACGTGCGGCGGCTCAGGGTCTCGGGACGGTTCGTGTTCATGCGATATCCCCCTTGTGTCGGGTGGTGTGCAGCGGCACGTGAGATGCGTCGGGGCCGGGCGCCCCTATGCCGCGCCGTGCTGCGTGACGCTTGCTATCATGGGGCGCAGGCGTCAAATCACGCGTCTGCCAAAATGGTAGAGATGCGAGAAGCCGCAGGTAACAATAGGTGGAGTATGCTGATGCGGCTCAGATGCTCAACGATGTCGAAAATGCCGGGAGGGGGAGGCGCGGTGCGAGGCGGCGCAGCGGGACAGGGTGAGATCGCGAGCTGCGCCGCACCGGGGCGGCCGTGGTCGCGGCGCGCCTCGGCGGCGTGCACGGTCATCGGCGCGGCTTGCCTGTGGGCGTGGGGATACGTCGCGAGCCTCAGCACGGCGTTGTTCCCGGACGCCGGCGTCACGGATAGCATCGGCATCGAGTTCGCCTACTACGTCTCCCAGCTGACGCTGCTCGTGCTCGGCCTGGTCCTCGCGGCCGCCCTGCGCCGCTGGCATCCGAGGTTCTCGCCGATCGCTGCCGTGGTGTCGGCTCTCGGCCTGGCGCTCGCGTCGTTTGTGCTTGCGAACGCCATGCGGCTGCCTGAGCCGCCGCCGCTGCTCGTTGCGGCGTGCGGGGTCGTCTACGGCGCGGGCGGCCTCGTGCTCTCCATCGCATGGGGTGCGCGGTTCTCGCTGGGCGGGCGCTCGATGCGCCGGCTCGTTCTGCTGTCGTTTCTGCTGGCCTACGTCATCTACCTTGCCTCGCTGTGGCTGCCGGTCTCGGTCGCTCGAGTGCTTGCCTGTGCCCTGCCCCTCGCCTCGGGCGCGCTGTGGCTGCTGGACTCCTGGCAGCGCCACCAGCTGACCTCCGAGGTCTGGCCTCAGGGCCCGAGCGAGGCCGACGGAGGCGTGCGCCATCTGGGCGAGGGCTCGGAGGGCTCGACGGACGCGGCCATTCTGCCGTGGCGCACGATGGGCCTGTTCGCGGTTACCGCGCTTGTCGGCAACGTCGTCTCGTCGCTCATCATGGGCGCGAGCTACGACGGGGCCGCCGTCATCTTCCCCGGCGCGTTTCTCGTGTGTGCGTACATCACGCTCGCGGCGCTGACCGTCGTCGGGTCGGGGGAGCGCAGCACGTCCATCGAGCGACTCTATCGCTACTGCCTGCCGTTTTCGGTGCTTGGCATGCTGCTCATCCTGCTGATAGCCGCCGGCGGCGGGGCGGCGGGCGACGCGACCCTGCCCGCCATTCTCGGCGGGGGCGTCGCGATGTCGCAGGGGGCGCCCGCGCTGGCCGGGGCCCTCGTGACCGGGGCCAGCGTCTTTCTCCAGGCGCTCGTCGTGCTCAAGGTGGCCGAGGCCGTCCAGGAGGTGGGCGTCTCTCCCATGCTGGCGTTCGGCGTGGGGCAGGGCCTCATCGGCAGCGTCGTGTTCGCGGGCAACGTGGGAGGGCGGGCGCTGAGCGCACTTCCGGGCGGCACGGGCCCGCTGTTGGCGCTCGTATGTGCCGCGGGAGTCTTTGCGCTGTTCTTCCTGCTCGTGATGGTGGCGGACACCATGGCGGACCGCCTCGCGAGCGCGACGCGAGGGCCGTCCGGTGCGCCGTGCGCGGGGGAGGACGTTGGACGCGCCGGCGAGCCGTCGTCGGAGGCGCCAGCCGAGGAGGACGGCGCTCTCGCTGCGTTCGCCGTGCGCTACGGCCTGACGCCGCGGGAGGCGGACGTCTGCGCCTACCTCGTGCGCGGGCGCAGCCTGCCGTTCATCGCCGAGCGCCTCTACGTGACGGCCGGCACCGTGAAGACGCACGTCATGCACATCTATCGCAAGGCCGGCGTCGCCAGCAAGCAGGAGCTCATCGACCTCTACGAGGCGGGCCCTGCGCGGTAGAGGGCGCACCCTGGTATGCGCGTGAGTGAGGGTGTCGCTGCGGGAGGCCGGACATGCGCGCTCACGCCCGGCCTCCCGATGTGTGACCTATTTTTCGCGGGCGGCCTTTTGCTCCTCATGGAACCTGTGGGCCGTCTCGGCCAGGTGTACTTCGTTCGTCAGGAACTCATGGCGCACTGCCTCGTAGCCGTGCTCGCGGCCGAGCTTGACGATGTAGCCGTTGATGTAGTCGACCTCGGTCGGGCGCCCTTTGAACATGTCCTGGCACATCGAGGGATAGTGCAGCGACAGGTCGTCCATGCTCTTCATGATGGCGTCGGACTCCTGCTGCTCGGAAACGCCCAGGTCGATGCCGGCGCGGCGGCACACCTCGAAGCCCTCGTGCACGAGCTGGTCGCACAGCGGGCGGGTGTGCGGGTCGCTGCCGAGCGTGCCCATGTTGATCTCGAACATCGTGCACAGCGTGTTGCACACCGAGTTCAGCATGACCTTGGCCATGGACATACTCATGATGTCGGGGCTCCACTCCGGGCCCAGTCCGGCCTTCTTGAAGTCGGCGAACAGGGCGTCGCCCGCCTCGTGCCTGCCGTTATCGTAGGCGCACATGTGCATGTATTCTGTGCCCGCCGCGCCCATGAAGTCGACCTCGCCGGGGCCGGGCAGCACCGTTGCGACGACGGCGGTGCCGCCATAGAGATGGCTCGGCTTGAAGAACTTGAGCAGCTTTTCGTAGTGGCCCATGCCGTTCATCGCGGTGAACGCGGCCTGGTGGTCCTTGAACAGATGGCCGCAGCGCTCCAGGAACCCATCGAGCTGCATTTGCTTCACGAAGAAGATCCAGACGTCGGGGTCGCCTTGGTACTCTTCGGGATAGGAGACGTTGATGGGCACGAGATGTCGACCTTGGTGGTCACGCATCGCCCAGACGCCGCCCTGTTCGCGGATCTTCTCGACGTTGTCCTGCCAGCAGTCGATGAAGTCGACATCTGCCCCGGCGTTCTCTATCAGCTGGATGCCGTAGCGCAGGCCCATGGCGCCGGCGCCGATGACGGTGTATTTCATGATGAGGCTCCCTTGCGACGGGTGCGGGCCCCTCGTTGAAGCCGCATCTTGCGAAAGATGGGGCGCGTTCGAGGGGCCCGTAAATATGAAGTCACCGCATCATAGACGTTTCGCCCGGCTCCGCGCTGGCGATACTGTTAGATCTGAGCCCAGCGAAGGTTTTTTGCCGTACTGAGCTGCCGGCGGTCTGCATTGCGCAGCGGCTCAGCGCGTCTTGCTCAAAGCGTCAGATTGAGCCTACAGCGTCTCCAGCAACTTGACCAGGCGTTCGGCGTGGTCGCGGGCGCGCACCTTCATGTCCGCCAGTGCCGCCTCGTCGTCGCGCGTCTGGTAGCTCACGTTGCCGGTGTATACGTATCCACCCCAGCTCATGCCGGTGAGCTTTGCCGTGCTCTCGAGCGGCGCCAGGTATTCCTCGATCGCGTGGCCCATGGCGGCATCGCGCCCGTACATCTGCGCCGGCGCCCCGGTCGTGATGCTTGCGACAAGCGCCTTTCCGCGCAGCTTATCGCCGGTCGCGCCATGAGAGAAGCCGTGCTGGAACACATCTTCCATCCAGCGGTGCAGAAGGCTCGGCATGCTGTACCAGAACACGGGGTACTGCAACACCACGATGTCTGCGGAGATGAGCTTCGCCTGCTCGGCGGGAACGTCGATATTGAAATCGGGATAGAGCACGCCCAGGCGGTCGACGGTCACCTCCGGGAGCTTCTCCAGGTTAGCAACGATCTCCTTGTTGGCGACAGAATGCCCCGGGTCCGTGTGGCCTGAGACGACGATTCCGAGCGTCTTTTGAACGAAGTGGTCGCCGCGACTCAACGAGCGATCGCCCGCTGAGCCGCCTACGCCGTCTCGCGCTTCTCTCTACAGGATGTGCGCTCCCTTTGCGGTCATCTCCTGCAGAGTGCGCTCCCCGTCGCCGGGGGTCGCATCCACGGCACGCGTGCCCGTGCGCGGCAGGCTCACGGCATATCCGAGCGCCAGCGCGTCGAGCACGCTGTACTTGACGCAGTAGTCACAGGCTAGGCCACAGACGACGAGCTCGTCGACGCTGTGCTCACGCAGCCAGGCGTCCAGGCCGGTCGCGGAGACGTGGTCGTTGTCGAAGAACGCCGAGTAGGAATCGCGTGCGGGGTCGCAGCCCTTGTGCACAACGTGCGTGATGCGGGTGACGTCGAGGTCGGGATGCAGCTCGGCGCCGGGCGTGTCCTGCACGCAGTGGTCGGGCCAGAGCATCTGGGCGCCGCCACCGGGCAGCTCGAGGAGTTCGCCGATAGCGTGGCCGGGGTGGGCCGAGGCGAAGCTCACGTGGCCGGCCGGATGCCAGTCCTGCGTGGCGACAATGGGCAGCCCTTGTGCCGCAAACTGGGCGATGAGCTCGTTGGCAACGGGTACGACAGCGTCGCCGTCTGCCACGGCAAGGGTGCCTCCGGGGCAGAAGTCGTTCTGGACGTCGATGATGAGCAAGGCTTTCATGCGCTATGCCTCCGTTTCTGCCGCGGGCTTGCCTGCGCGTTCGAGGGCCCAGGCGAGCAGATCCTCATACGTGCCGCTCGAGAGCGAGCCACGAGGTACGGTGATGCCGGAGTGGCCGAACGCCAACACGAGCAGCGCGTCATCGTGCATCACATCGGAAAGCGCCGCAAGGGGGAAGTCGTCGACAGAGCCGTCGTCCTTTACGAGCTCCACGTGGTCGGCGTAGACGTGCACGTGGCGGTGCAGCTCGGCAGGGTCGAGGCCGCGCAGCATCTTTGTAGCCGTCAACCGGCAGACGTTGGTGCGATACCAGAGCATGCCAATGCCGATAGCGGCGAGCACGAGTGCTACGGGCCACAGGGGCGCTGCCACGAACGCGACGACGAGGGCGAGCACGATGTCGATGCCGGCCATGACGAGGGCAAAGCGCCGCTGCTTGTCGCCGACGAGCAGGTCGACGTAGCTGGTGAGCAGCGGCAGGTCCGTGGCATACTCGGCGGAGAATAGCGGGGTTTGCGCCGGGCCGGGGGTTTCAGCTGGTGTTTCTTTCTCGGACTCGGTGTCGGGAGCCAGTGGTTTCTCCTGGGGCTCGATGGCCGTGATGCCCTCGTTCTGTTCGTCGCTCATGAAAGATATCCTCGCTTCGGGACTGGGGGAGACGATGCTCCTGAGTATACCCGGCGAGGGGTGACGGAGCTGTGACATGCGGGGTGTGTGTTAAGCCCCCCGCGATGCCTGGCCGGATGACTGGCGGTAAGACGCCACATTGCGTGTGCTGGGGCGGTGGCATGGGGCCTGCGCGGCGCGCGGCGGCGCTTGGCCCTCGCTTGCGGGGGCGTGTCCCGCGCCGTGCGAGCCCTCGGAGCTCGCCGGGTTCCTGTGGTCGGCTAGGAGGCCTGCCTGCTAGGGCGTTTCTTTCGGTTATGCAAGGTCTTGCAAAATCGAAGTCTGGAGATGGGCGCGATTGACGGCTATGCGAGGTTTGCGGCGACTGTTGGGATCGCAAAACATGCTGCCTCCCAGGGAAACCGCAGGTAGATGGGCTGTGGGGAGCATGCTGTCCGTGGTGTGGGTGCTCGGATACCGCTGCAAACCTTGCATAACCGAAATTCGCGCCCATTTTGGAGGCGCCATTTTGCAAAATCCTGCACAACCGCAAATCGCGCCCCGTTGGATGCGCTTCCGACTCTCTGAGCGCCCCGCGAGGTGGGGTCTCGGGTGGACCCCACATGCCCATGGCGTTTGCGCCGATTTGCGAGCTGGTGCCAGCCGTGCGGAACCTCGAGCCCGCTCCTCCTCTAGATATAGGTTTTACCTATTTATATGCCAAGCTACTTCGTATTTCCCAATTCCCTTTTGCTTCGCTATTGTTTGCTCGCAATCAACGAGACCACACCGCAGGCGGTCTGCCGAACCCGGCAATACGCCTGCTCAGGGAGGAGACCCGCTATGAGCACGATTCACGCCCCGCAGCGCTACGACGTCGTCGGCAGCTTCCTGCGCCCCGACTACCTGCGTGCGGCCCGCGCCGCGTTCGAGCGCGGCGAGCTACCGGCAGAGCAGCTCAAGCAGACGGAGAACAAGGCGATCCTCGATCTCATCGCCAAGCAGAAGGCCGCGGGCCTACACGTCATCACTGACGGGGAGTTTCGCCGCCTGACCTGGCACCTCGACTTCATGTGGGCGTTCGACGGCGTGGAGCGCGTGGCGTCCAAGACGGGCAACACGACGTTCCAGGGCGAGGCCGCGGCCATTCCCGACGTGCACATCTGCGGCAAGCTTGGCGTGCACGACCACCCGTTTATCGAGCACTTCAAGTTCGTGCAGGCGCAGGAGGACGAGCACACGGTTGCCAAGCTCACGATTCCCGCGCCCGGCCAGTTCTACGCTATCTTCACCGGCAAGACGGAGCTGGAGAACACGCTGCGTCACTACGAGAGCGTCGAGGCGTTTGCCTCCGATGTCGTTGCCGCCTACGTGCAGTTCGTGCGTGACTTCTACGCTGCGGGTGGGCGCAACCTGCAGCTCGACGACTGCACGTGGGGCGGCTTCGTCAACCCCGAGGTGGCGCGCCAGCTGACGGGCCTCGACGGCGTGGAGCTCGCCGCGTACAAGAAGCTGCTCGTCGACATCAACAACGCCGTCATTGACGCGCGGCCGGGCGACGACCTCACCATCACGACGCATGCCTGTCGCGGCAACTACCACTCGACGTACTTTTCGAGCGGTGCCTACGACGCTGTGGCGCGCCCGCTGTTCACCGACGAGCACGTCGACGCGTTCTACCTCGAGTACGATGACGAGCGCTCTGGCGGGTTCAAGCCGCTGCTCTTCGTGCCGCGCGGGACGAAGGTCGTGCTGGGCCTCGTCACGACGAAGCGCCCCGAGCTCGAAGACAAGGCTGCCGTCATCGCCCGTATCCGCGAGGCCGCGCAGTACGTGCCGCTCGAGGACCTGTGCCTCTCTCCGCAGTGCGGCTTTGCGAGCTGCGAGATCGGCAACAAGCTGACCGAAGAGCAGCAGTGGGCCAAGGTGGTGCTCGTGCGCGAGATTGCCGAGGAGGTTTGGGGCGCGTAGGAGTGCCCTCTCCTCTTCCTAGGCGGCCTCCCTGCACAAAAAGTGCCCCGCATCTCGCCATTGCGTACAGGCGGGAGATGCGGGGCGCTCGTGTCGGGCGTTGATGGGGGCTGACGTCTACTTCGACGCAGCCTCGATACGCGCCTCAACGGCCGTGCGCTCGGGCAGCGCCTTGTTCAGCACGATGGCCACGAGGGCGCTCACGGCGATGGGCGAGTTCAGCAGGTACTGCAGCAGCTCCGGGGCACCGGCAACGAGGGTGTCGGGAATGAACAGCAGGCCGACGGCCACGGCGATCGGCACGCCGATGATGTAGAGCTGACGCTCGCTCAGCGGCTCGGACTTCATCTGGCGGAAGCCGTTGAGCATGATGATGGCGCACACGACGGCAAACACGCCGCCGATGACGGCCGCCGGGATGGCCATGATGAGCGCAGACAGCTTGCCGATGAACGACAGGGCGATGAACCACAGCGCGGCGCACACGAACACGCGACGGCTGGCGACGCCGGTGATGGAGATGATGCCGGCGTTCGTGGAGTAGCCGGTCACGGGCGTCGTGCCCATGAGGGCGCCCACGAAGCAGCCGATGCCCTCGCCGATGACGCCGCGGTTGATCTGCTCGTCGCTCAGCGGCTTGCCGATGACGGAGCTCACGGCGTACCACGTGCCGGTCGTCTCGGCGAGCAGCACGAGGAAGATGACGAGCATCGTGAGGATGGCCGAGGGGTCAAACGCGAGGCCGTAGTTGACGAACGCGATGTGCGGCAGGCTGAACAGCGGCGCGGCGGCGACGGAGCTCAGATCGAGCCCGCCCATCATCCAGGCGACGACGCAGCCGGCGGCAAGCGCGATGATGACGGAGCAGATGCGCAGCGGGCGACCCACCTTGGGCTTGTAGACGCCCAGCATGGAGAACAGGATCATGACGCTGGCGGAGACGCAGGCCAGGATGACGTTCTGGCCCATGGTCATGCCGTTGCCGGCTGCGCCCTCGATGAAGATGTTGCTCGAGAACGCCGAGGGCAGCAGCGTGAGACCGACGATCATGATGACGGTGCCGCTGACGATGGGCGGCACGAAGCGGTGTACGGCCCGCTTATACAGGCCCGATAGTCCGAGTAATATGACGCACGCCGCGCCGACGAGGCAGGCGCCGAACACGGCTTCGAAACCCTGCGTGCCGGCGTACAGGCCGATGATGGCGCCGACGGGTACGAACGAGGGACCCTGGCACACGGGCAGACGCAGGAAGAACAGCACCTGGATGAGCGAGGCGATGCCGGCACCGAGGAACGTCGACTGGATGAGGCCCGTCGAGACATCGCCGGTCAGCGCCAGCGACGTGGCGATGATGAACGGCGGCACGTAGACGTCCATGGCGAGGACGTGCTGCAGGCCGAGCAGGAAGGCCTGACCGACGGGCACCTTCTGGTCGACTCCGACCGTGAGGCCCGTCGAGGGGTGGGGCGCGTCGGGGTCAGCGACTGCGGTGGCCTGCGTGCTTGGGCTTGGCTGGGCCGCGGGCGCCTGCGTGGAGGCTGCCTCCTTCCCGGGGGTAGCGACGTCTTT
This sequence comes from Coriobacteriia bacterium, assembly GCA_018368455.1. NCBI lineage: Bacteria > Bacillati > Actinomycetota > Coriobacteriia > Coriobacteriia bacterium. The sequence continues at coordinate 94,391 of JAGZEG010000008.1, read as the reverse complement.
CGTGACGTCCGATTCGCTCACGGTGTTTCCTCCTTCTCTCGTGCACGCCTGCGCGTGCCGCCTCGCGCTCCGCGGCGTCACGGGGCCCATTTGCCTGACAGCTGGGGAACCCGTGCCCTTCGAGCGCATTTTTACGAGCTCATTCTATACGCGCGCCAGCCCGCTTACGCACGTCGAAACCCCTCTTTGTGGGACTAAACGCACAAGGGCGCGCCACGGCCTCGTATGCCGTGGCGCGCCCTTTGTCCGCATCGGTCCGCGGGCCCTTTCTATGCTCGCTTGCTGACGAGACGACCCTGTGCCCACACCTGGCGGATATTCTCCGGCGTTGCCAGGTAGAGGATGCGATCGAGCACGTCGCGCGGAGCGGAAAAGACGTCGAAGCCGGTGAGGTCGGCGCCGGGCAGCTGCGTGTCGATGACTTGCGCGTCGAAGGCCTGTCCGACCTCGAACGTGCCCACCGGCAGGTGGAGCGCCTGGCCACCGCCGGCCGTTGCGAGCCACAGCGCCTCGACGGAGCTGATGCGGGCGGGCTGGCCGAGGCCGCGCTGCTCCTGGGGAACCGAGGCGTCCACGCCGTCCTCGAGCATGCGCGAGACCATGACGGCGTGACGGATGTTGTCGTAGAGGCTCGGCGAGAAGCCGCCCGAGATGTCGGTGCCCAAGCCTACGTAGACGCCCTGGGCGCGCAGGCGGCGGATGGGGGCCGTGCTGTTGGCGAAGTAGGAGTTCGAGATGGGGCAGTGGGCGACGGCGGCACCGGTCTTGGCGAACAGCTCGCCGTCGGCCTCGGTGAGGAACGTGCAGTGCGCCATGACGGCCTTCTCGCGCAGAAGGCCGAAGTCGTAGAGGGCCTCGGCGTCGGACTTGCCGAAGCGCGCCATGACGAAGTCGTGCTCCCACTGGCCCTCGTTGCAGTGCGACTGCACGTAGGCGTCGTGGCGCTCGGCGATGCGGCCGAGGCCGGCGAGGCCCTCGTCGGTGCAGCTCGGGATGAAACGCGGCGTCACGGCCGGGTAGACGCCCTGCGGCGCGTCGGGTGCCAGCAAGGCGATCTCGGAGATGAACGTCTCGGTGTCGGCGAGCGCCTGGGCGGTGGAAGCGTCGCGGTAGAAGTCGGGGTTGGCGGCGGGGTCGTCCATGACGACCTTGCCGACGATGGCGCGCTGGCCCTGCTCGGCGCAGATGCGGGCGAGCTCGATGGACGAGGCCAGGTGGTTGCTCGAGAAGTAGGTGCACGTCGTCGTGCCCAGGCTCAGCAGGTGGGACACGAGGTCGGTGTAGACGCGGCGGGCGAAGTCGAGATCGGCAAAGCGGGCCTCGAGCGGGAACGTGCGCGTCTGCAGCCACACGTCGAGAGGCTCGTCCAGGGCGATGCCGGCCTGGGGCCACTGCGGGGCGTGCACGTGCAGGTCGACGAAGCCGGGCAGGCCGTAGTAGCCCTGCGGCAGCTCGACGAGCGTGCCGGTGTTGCGGGACGCCGCGAGGCGTTTGCCGTAGTCGGGCGCTTCGGGATGCGTGACGGAGGCGATGACGCCGCGGGCGTCCACCTCGATGAGCACGTCCTCGAGCAGCTCGAACTCCCCGTAGCGCGGCGTGTGGAAGAACGACCCGCGAAACGTACGCGCCCTCGAGGTCGTTGCGCCCGCGTCGTTCGTTTGCGCTGCCGTGCTCGTCTCGTTCGCCATGCTCGCGCATCCTCTCTCTTCTGGTTGACCATCGCTTGCCGCGATTGTACCGCGGGCTGGCTTCCGGCCTGCCTGACGTTGCTGTCGTGCACCGAATGCGGGCTGGCGGGCACCTGCGTAGCTTGGTCGATGCCAAGTGGGCACGCGACCGCCCTTTCTGCCGTTCTGCCAGTCCAGAGAAGGAAGAAAACCCGTCCTGCTGGTCAAAACACCCCTACTTTGCGAGGCGATGGGATGATTCTGAGTCGCGAAAGCCCCTCTGCTCGTCCGGCTCTCCGAGCTCACCTGCGGTTTTCCTTTTGCTGGCATGTCCCACTGTTCCTGGGGACTCGCAAAGCGCGGTAGTTTTGGCCAAACAGGTGGGGCGCGAGCATTATTAGATGCCTGCGCGGGGTACCCCGAAGCTCCGGGTTCTGACAGCTTGCCCCGGATGTCATTGGGGCTCGCTTTCCGCCTGTTCCGCAGGCAATTCGGAAGTAGGTTGATGCTTTGCCGGAACGAAAAGGCTGTCAGCCCGCACTCGGAGGAGGCGTCGTGCTCGGCGGAGACGCCTCCTTACGGATTCTGTGAGGGTCTGTACCGGTGCACGCTTCAAGACTTGACGAATGCCGAGTAAAGGTCATCATACTCGCCAATCGCCACGGCGGGGGATCGCCCCGTCGGCGACCGAGTGATTCCCATTTTCGAAAGGTACCGCGATGAGCTGCTCGTTTGCCCAGATTCAGATTCGAATTACCAGCGCCATTATCTAGGGCGGGCCAGCGCATACATTCAGCTGACCCGTTCCATACGGGCAGCTGACGAGGATCAGGGGCTGTCGGAAGCACACATCCGCGGCCCCTGGTTCTTTTTGTATGCGCGTTTCCTCGTGCCACCTGCGGCGCCTACGCCTTTTGCGTCAGACGGCCGCGCCTGTGGCGCCCGGATGCCTTGTGGCTCGCCCGGCCGGCGTGACGTGCCTAGCTTATCGGACGCGCGCTCGTTTCCCGTCGCAGGGGGTGGCGCGCGACAGCAGAAGGGAAGGTCGATCGATCATGGCATGTGGATGCGGTTGCACGAAGGACGCCGGCACCTCCGACGCCGCCAAGAAGGCTCCTGAGCTCACCGCTCGCCAGCAGGAACTCGTCGACGCGCTCTACCAGGCATACGCCGCCAACTGCGCCGGCACGAACGCCCCGCTGACGATGGCCGACTGGGAGGACGTCGTCTCCGATGACGACACCGCCTACGCCGTCCAGGACGCCGTCATGGCGAAGAAGGGCGCTCCGGTCGCCGGCTACAAGGTCTCGCTCACCTCGGAGGAGACCCAGAAGATGTTCGATTCCACCTGCCCGCTCTATGGCGCCCAGGTGGCCGAGCGCTTCGTCGCTACTCCGTGCGAGCTCGACCTGTCCAAGCTCAACGAGCCTCTCGTCGAGGTGGAGTTCTGCTTCAAGGCCAAGGAGGATCTGAGCCCCGACGACACGCCCGAGCAGCTGCTGGCCAAGTGCACGGTCGCCGGCGACATGGAGGTGCCCGACGCGCGCTTCGCGGCTTGGTTCCCCACGCTGTCGAAGTACCTCGTCATGAGCGACTGCGCCGTGGGCGGCTACGTCCTCTACGGCAAGGAGGTCGACGGCAGCGAGCTCACGGTCGAGGGCATGGCCGGCTACCACGCGAAGTGCTATCACGACGGCGCGTTCGTCAAGGAAGGCGACTCTTCTGAGATCCTGGGCAACCCCGTCCTGTCGATGAAATGGCTCGTCGAGAAGCTCGCGAGCCAGGGCAAGCACTTCACGGCCGGCATGCGCGCTTCCGTGGGCACCGTGTTCGTCCCGCCGCACTTCACGGCCGGGACGTGGCGCGTCGAGTGGGACGGCCCGTTTGGCACGCTTGAGGTTACGGCGAAGTAACTGAGGTCCCGGCACAAACTGTGGGAAGGTCGCAGGCAGGCCTACGGGCTCTGCTGGCGTGGCCTGACCCGCAGCTGTATGTGGGTGGCAAGCGGGGGCGGGCTGGTCGCGTGAGACAGGCCCGCCCCCGCTTCGTTACGTCTGCGTGATATCACGGCCATCCCCGCGTTCTCTGCGAAGCCAAGGGCTATGCTCGCCTCCATCGCCCCTGTGTTCGGTGTGGGGCATCCCACTCGCACGCTTTCTCCCCGAAGGGAGTCCTCCATGCCAAGCCTGTCAAGGCGCACCGCGAGTTTCACCGACTCGGTCATCCGCCGCATGACCCGTATCTCCGACGAGGCGGGGGCCATCAACCTGTCGCAGGGCTTTCCCGACTTCGACCCTCCGGCGGCCATCACGCAACGCCTGGCAGAGGTCTCCCGCGAGGACTTCAACCAGTACGCGGTCACCTGGGGTGCGCGCGACCTGCGCGAGGCCATCGCGGCCAAGCAGTCCCGCTGGATGTTCGGCGTCGAGCCCGGCCAGGCTGGCGCCATCGACCCCAACGCGGAGGTCGTCGTGACCTGCGGCTCGACCGAGGCCATGATGGCCGTAATGATGAGCGTGGTGAACCCCGGGGACAAGGTCATCGTGTTCTCGCCGTTCTACGAGAACTACGGGGCAGATGCCATCTTGTCGGGAGCCGAGCCGGTCTATGTTCCCCTGGTGCCCCCGAGCTACGACTTTGACCCCGAGCTCCTGGAGCGGGCCTTTGCCGAGAACCATCCCAAGGCCCTCGTGCTGTGCAACCCCTCAAACCCGTGCGGCAAGGTGTTCACCCGCGCCGAGCTGCAGGTCATCGCCGACCTCGCCACGCGATACGACGTTTTCGTCATCACCGATGAGGTCTACGAGCACATCGTGTACGCACCGCACGTCCATACCTACATGGCGAGCCTGCCGGGTATGCGCGAGCGCACCATCAGCTGCAGCTCGCTGTCGAAGACCTACTCCATCACGGGCTGGCGCCTGGGCTATACGATTGCAGCCCCCGAGATTACGGAGCGCATCAAGAAGGTGCACGACTTCCTGACGGTTGGCGCGGCCGCCCCCTTGCAGGAGGCCGTCATCCCGGGCTTGCAGTTCGGCCAGGAATACTATGACGAGCTCACGGCTCTGTATACGAGCAAGCGCGACCTGCTCTGCGACGGCTTGGAGCGCCTGGGCCTGCCCCACAACCGACCCGAGGGCGCCTACTACGTGATGGTCGACATCTCGGAGTTCGGCTACGACGGCGACCTGGCGTTCTGCACCGAGCTCGCGCAGAAGGTGGGGGTCGGGGCCGTGCCGGGATCCAGCTTCTTTGCCGAGCCGGAGCACCGTTACATCCGCCTGCACTTTGCCAAGCGCGACGAGACGCTCAACGCGGCCCTCAACCGTCTGGAGGGTCTGCGGGCAAAGATACATCCCCGTAGATAGCGAGGGGCGGAAGGGCCTGCCTTGTCTTTCCGCCTTGCAAGTGTTTCCGAAATGTAACGATTGCCTGCAGGCGGCATAGGAATCCCGGAATTGGCTGGATTAGACCTTGACCAGAAACAAAAACGGGCGATAGTACCCGACTAACGTTTAACGCCGACGAGATTGGTAGGGTTTTGGCCATGCAGCAGGTAGGTGGGCTTCACCTCGTAATTAGCCTCCTTATTAGCTAGCACGGGCCGGCTCGTCGCCGCTGCCCGTGCTTACCTCACGGGCAGCTAAAGGGGAACCGGAAGCTGTCACACCAAAGACGGCTTCCGGTTCCCCTTTTTTGTTAAGCGTCGCGGGAATGGATCCACCGGTTTCACCAGCGTCCTATTGGCACCACACCCCACCACACCCCTGATGAGGCACGAAGAAAGGAACGTGAGCAGCAATGGCAATGGAGAACGCAACCGCACGCACCTCGGCCGCCGCCATGAGCAGGAGGTCGTTCCTCGGCCTGGCCGGCTTCGCCGTCGTCTCCCTGGCAACGGCGGGCCTGGGCCTGAGCGCCGGCGCCACGGGCGCACTGGCCGATGACGGCACGATCAAGATCGGTACCATCTCGACGAACACCGGCACGGCCGCCGCGTACGGCGAGGGCAACATGCAGGGCTACCAGCTCGCCGTCAAGGAGATCAACGCCAACGGCGGCATCCTGGGCAAGCAGGTCGAGCTCGACAGCCTCGACGACAAGGGCGACGCCACCGAGGCGTCCAACGCCTTCAACAAGCTCCAGGGCGACTCGTCGGTCTGCGCCATCCTCGGCCCCACGATCTCGGCGACCTCTGCGGCTGTCCAGCCGCTGGCCGACCAGGACAAGATGGTCTGCCTGCTGCCTGTCGCCACGGCCGACTCGATCCAGACGGGCTCCTACGTCTTCCGCGCCTGCTTCAAGGACTCCTACCAGGGCCAGGTCGCAGCTCAGTTCGCAAAGAACACGCTGGGCGCCACGAAGGCCGCCGTGCTGTACTCCTCGGGCGACGCCTACTCCTCGGGCCTGCATGACGCCTTCGTTGCCGAGGCCCAGAAGCTCGGCCTCGAGGTCGTGAGCGAGCAGGCCTCCTCGTCGATGGACGACACCGAGTATTCCTCGCAGCTCGGCATGATCATCGCCTCGGGTGCCGACTTCCTGTACGCGCCGTACTACTTCACCTCGGCGGGCCCCTACATCATCCCACAGGCGCGTCAGAATGGCTTCACCGGCCCCATCATGGGCGGTGACGGCTTCGACGGCATCCAGAACGTCATGAGCGGCGATCCTTCGCAGTACAACGGCGTGTACTACACGAACCACTTCGCGCCCGATGACCCCTCCGAGGCCGTTCAGAACTACACGAAGGCGTTCAAGGCCGAGTACGGCGACGACCAGCAGCCCAACTTCCTGAACACGCTGGCCTACGACGCCGTCTACATGATGAAGGCCGCCATCGAGAAGGCCGGCTCCGCCGACCGCGAGGCTATCCACGCGGCCATGACCGGCATGACGTTCACCGGCGTCAGCGGCACGTTTACGCTCGACGCGAGCGGCTCGCCTATCAAGGACGCCGTCGTGCTCGAGTACAAGGACGGTCAGCCCGCCTACAACTCGACGGTCAAGGCCGCCGGCTCCGCCTCTGACGGCGAGGCTGCTGGCTCGGCCGCGGGCGACTCGGCCAAGGCCGACAAGTAGCAGCTCTAAGGCGTGGGGGAGGGCTCCGGGTGACGACCGGTGCGCCCTCCCTCATTCTGCGTTTGCGGCGCGTCTTGCGCGGGGTGCACGGGCGGGGAATCGAAGCCTCCCATGCACGCCACGCGCGGCACGCCGAAACCGCTCACCGTACGGTTTATGACGAAGGAGACGAAAGGAGGACCCATGGACCCGCAGCTCGCCCTGTTCATCCAGCAGCTGCTCAACGGCCTGAAGATCGGCAGCGTCTACTCGCTCGTCGCTCTGGGCTATACGATGGTCTATGGCATCATCCGCCTCATCAACTTCGCCCACGGCGACTTCATCATGGTCGGCGCGTACGCGATGCTGTTCGCGATACCGGTCATGATCGCCGCCGGCGTCCCGGCGTGGCTGGCCATCGTACCGGCCATCGTCGTGTGCGTCATCGTGGGCGTCCTTGTCGAGAAGGCGGCGTACAAGCCCGTGCGCGAGAAGGGCAACTCGATGACGGCACTCATCACCGCCATCGCGATGAGCCTGCTGCTCGAGAACCTCTCGCAGACGCTGTTCGGGGCGAACCCCCAGCCGATGCCCACGTTCCTCCAGGTGCCGACGTTCAAGGTCGGCGGCGTTACCATCCCGGGCGTGACGCTCGTGACCATCGCGATCGGCATCGTCGTCATGGTGGCGCTGCAGATGTTCGTCAAGGGCACGAAGACCGGCAAGGCCATGCGTGCCGTCTCCGAGGACAAGGAGGCGGCCACGCTGATGGGCATCAACGTGAACTCGACGATCACGAAGACGTTCGCGATCGGCTCGGGCCTTGCCGCGGTGGCCGCGCTGATGTACTGCGCCTCCTACCCGCAGGTCACGCCGACGCTCGGCGTCATGCTCGGCCTGAAGGCGTTCGTGGCGGCCGTGCTCGGCGGCATCGGGTCCATCCCCGGCGCCATGGTGGGCGGCCTGACGATCGGCGTCGTCGAGAGCCTGACGAAGGCGTACATCGGGCCGCTGACCGGCAATCTCATCACCTCGGCGTTCTCCGACGCTGTCGTGTTCCTCATCCTGATCGTCGTTCTGCTCGTGAAGCCGTCGGGCATGCTCGGCAAAAACGTCGGGGAGAAGGTGTAGGCCATGGCTCGCTCACTCATCCTTCCCGGCGCCGGCAGCGCCCGGCCCCAGGCGTCGCGCACCATCAAGGCCAACTACCTCATCAACGCCATCGCCGTCGTCGCGATGTTCTTCGCGCTGGTGGGCTTCGACCAGTCCGGCGCGATGACGAGCTACGTCAAGGGCATCGTCGTCGTGTCGTGCATCGCCGTCATCATGACGACGTCGCTCAACCTGACGCTGGGCCTGCTCGGCCAGCTGACGCTGGGCTGCTGCAGCTTCCAGATGATCGGCGCGTACACGGCGGCCCTGCTGTCAAAGCTGATGGTCGCCAACGGCGTGCTCGTCGACGCCGAGATCGCGCGCTTCCTGCTCGTGACGCTGGCGGCCGGCCTCATGGCGCTGCTGTTCGGCATCCTCGTCGGCATCCCGGCGCTGCGCCTGCGCGGCGACTACCTTGCCATCATCACGCTGGGCTTCGGCGAGATCGTGCGCGTCGTGCTGCAGAACCTCAAGTTCGCCGGCGGCCAGGGCCTCGACCAGGGCCAGGCCGGCCAGGCGCTCGTCGGCATCGACCGCCTCGCCGACAACCATCTCTATATAGTGTTCTGGATCATGGTGGCCACGGTGGCGTTCCTGTTCCTGTTCGCGCGCTCGCGCTTCGGCCGCGCCGTGAAGTCCATCCGCGAGGACGAGATCGCGGCGGGAGCCTCGGGCATCAACGTCACGTTCTACAAGGTGCTTACGTTCGGCATCTCGGCGTTCTTTGCGGGCATCGCCGGCAGCATCTTCGCCCAGCACCTCGGCACGCTGCAGCCCGCCAACGCTGGCTGGCTGCAGTCGGTCAACTACGTCATCATGGTCGTGTTCGGCGGAATGGGCTCCATGACGGGCTCCGTGCTGGCAGCCGTCGGCCTGACGCTGCTGCCCGAGGCCCTGCGCGCCTTCGCCGACTATCGCATGCTCGTGTACTCCGTGGCGCTCGTGCTCGTGATGATCTTCCGCCCGCAGGGCATCTTCGGCAGCTGGGAGTTCTCGCTGAGCCGCCTGCTGCGCCGGATATTCGGCGGTCAGGGCGGCTCGGGCCAGAGCCAGGGCGGCCATGCGGTACTGTCGGCTTCGTTTGTCGATCCGAAGGGCGTCGAGCCGGCACCGATCTCTGACATCGGCGCGGCCGGCGCCAACCCCGACATCGCGGGCGGCGACGACATCTCGCACAGCCCGCACGGACGGCCGCCCGTCAAGCGCGGCGGCATCACGACGAGTGTCGGAGGACTGGGCAGGCGGATGGCGAGCGGGGAGGTGCGCGCATGAGCGATACGACGACGGGGACGAAGGCCGCGGGCGAGCCTGTGCTGCGTGCCGAGCACCTGGGCATCTCGTTCGGCGGCCTCAAGGCGGTCCAGGACTTCAACATGGAGATCGCCAAGGGCGAGCTCGTCGGGCTCATCGGCCCGAACGGTGCCGGCAAGACGACGGTGTTCAACCTGCTCACGGGCGTGTACCAGCCCACGGAGGGCGCGTACTACCTCGAGGGCAAGCGGATGAACGGCAAGAAGACGCACCAGGTCGTGCGGGCCGGCATCGCGCGCACGTTCCAGAACATCCGCCTGTTCAAGCAGATGAGCGTCGAGGAGAACGTGCTCGTCGCGTTCAACGAGAGCTACCACTACGGCATGGCGAGCGCCATCTTCCGTGGGCGGGCGTACTGGCGCCAGGAGGCCGAGAAACACGAGAAGGCACTCGATCTGCTGCGCATCTTTAACCTGGAGGGCGAGGCCTCGAGCATGGCGGCCAACCTGCCTTACGGCAAGCAGCGCAAGCTCGAGATCGCGCGTGCTCTTGCGACGGGCATGAAGCTACTCCTGCTCGACGAGCCCGCCGCCGGCATGAACCCCACGGAGACGGCCGAGCTGCTCGCGTGCATCAACGAGATCCGCGACCGCTTTGGCATTGCCATCCTGCTCATCGAGCATGACATGAGCCTTGTCATGAAGGTGTGCCAACGCATCACGGTGCTCGACTACGGCCAGACGATCGCCAGCGGCCTGCCGGAGCAGATCGCCAGCGACCCGCGCGTCATCGCGGCCTACCTCGGCAAGGATGACGAGGACGAGCAGGATGCCGTCGCCATGGCGCAGCGCGCGCATGCCGGCGTGGCCGCCGCGAGCGCGAGCGGGGCGTCCGACGCGCGCCCGGAGGCCGCGAAGGGAGGCGAGGCATAAATGCTGGAGGTCAAGGGCATCAACGTCTCCTACGGCGCCATTCACGCCATCTATGACGTGAGCCTCACGGTCAACGACGGAGAGGTTGTCTCTCTCATTGGGGCGAACGGTGCGGGCAAGACGACGACGCTGCACACGATCACAGGCCTGGTGAAGCCGACGAGCGGCACGATCACCTATGACGGCCATGACCTGCGCAAGGTTCACCCTCACAAGATTGTCTCGCTCGGTATGGCGCACGTGCCAGAGGGACGCCACGTGTTCACGCGCATGACGGTTCAAGAAAACCTCGAGATGGGAGCGTACTCGCGCAGTGACCGCTCCGAGGTGTCGCGCAACCTTGCCAAGGTGTATGAGTACTTCCCACGATTGCTCGAGCGCAAAGGGCAGCTTGCCGGCACGCTGTCGGGCGGCGAGCAGCAGATGGTCGCCATGGGGCGCGCCCTGATGAGCTCGCCGAAGATCGTGCTGATGGACGAGCCCTCGATGGGTCTTTCGCCGCTGCTGGTGAAGGAGATCTTCTCCATCATCCGCACGCTGCACGACCAAGGCATCACGGTACTGCTCGTGGAACAGAACGCCAAGATGGCCCTGTCTATCGCCGATCGCGCCTACGTGCTTGAGGCCGGGCATATCACGATGCAGGGCAATGCAGACGATCTGCTGCACGACGACAAGGTCCGCAAGGCATACCTGGGTAACTAGCTGGGCGCGGAGTGTCCCGCATCGGGCGGGCGCTCATCTGGCCCCCCGGATCTGGCGATGCCGCGCTGCGAATCAGTCCTGTCCGGGTGTCTTTCGGTCGTACAATGGGCTCCAACTGAATGTGAACGCGGCCCTGCCCTCGAGCGCATCACCGGTTACCCGGGGTGCGTTTGCAGGGCGGGCCGCTGACGTGATGGGGGGATCATGGACCAGAGGCTAGATCGTGGCATGGCCGAGGCGAATCTGCGCTTCGGTCGCACGCTGCGCATGACGCGCCGCGAGGTGCTTGCGCTGATGGGCATGGGTGCGCTGACGGCCGGTACGTCGCTAGGGTTGCCGGGGCGCCTCGCGAAGGCGGACGATGACAGCTCTGCTCCCTCGTGGCTGAACATCGATTCCGAGCGCGAGCAGGACGTTCCTGTTCTGGGCAACGCCGTAGTTGATCCGAACGCTACTCCCATCACGGTGGGCGAGGTTGCATCCGACGTCCTGTACGCGGCCGCGCAGGACGACGCGAACGGAACGCGGCTGTGGGGCTACGTCGACAAGACGGGCTCGTGGGTCATCGAGCCCCAGTTCGCCGCCCTGGGCAGCGAGCCTATGGGCACGGTTACGCTGTGCCTCGGGCCAAACCAGGGTGTGCAGCTCTCCCAGCGCTACGCCGACGCTCTACTCGTGATGCCCGGCGTGTTCACGGGTGACCTCATGCCGGCCCAGCGGGGCGAGGCCGACGGCTCGGGCTCTTCGGACGAGGGCCTGTGGGGCTACATCGATCGTACGGGTGCCTGGGCCATCAAGCCGCAATACCAGGCGGCGGCCCTCTTCAACGAGGGGCTGGCGCTCGTGCAGGACACGGAGGACGGCCTGCACTACATCAAGCCCGACGGCTCCGACGCGTTCGGCACGCTTGACTGCTCGGATGCCACGTGCTTCTGCCAGGGCCGTGCGTTCCTGCTCAGCATGCGCCAGGACGAGGCGTGGGGAGAGATTGACGCGACGGGCGCGTGGGCCCATCAGTCGGCCGCGGATCCCTCGCTGCCGTACTGCTACACGATTCCGCTGCTCTACACCGCCGACGGCCTTGCGCGCCTGCACAAACAGTACCTGGACGTCGACGAGAACCCCGTCGTTGACTTTACCGAGCTCTACCCGGACACGTTCTATACGGAGAACGACTTCGCGGGCTGCGACTATCACGAGGGGCGCCTGGCCTTCGATGGCTTCATCTTTGACACGATGCCGGCTGTGACGTGCCCGACGCGCATAGGCTCGTCGGTCTATGACATCCAGCACCAGAACCATACGTACCAGAAGGCGACGTATTTTAAGGACGGTGGCCTGAGCGCCCAGGACACGGCGCTCGAACTGTGGGGCTATGCCGATCCCAACGGCGCCTGGATCATTCCACCTCGCTTCTCTTGGGCGTTTCCGTTCTCGGAGGGCAAGGCGTTCGTCCAAGACCTGGCCACGGGCGACGCTGGATGGATCGACACGACAGGTGCCTGGGTCATCCCGCCGCGCTTTGGGCTGTCCGACATGATGACGGGCGTGCCGCTGTGCGCGTGCTTCGTCGGCGGCTGCGCGTTTGCCGAGCTGTCGACCGACGAAGGCGCCTACGACGGTTGGGTCGACGAGACGGGCGCGTGGATCGTCAAGTGGGAGACGGTCTCGCGCGCCGCGACGAGCGAGCTGGACGGCGAGGGCGATGGCACGCCGACGTGGCAAGACGACCTCTCCACGCTCGTGGCCACCTACCGCGAGTCGGGCAGCGACGGTAGCGAGGGCACGGTCATCGACATCCAGAGCGTCGGTGCCGACGGCACGGTGAGCGCGCACGTCATTTTCCAGCCGCCCGAGACAAACGGGCGCATCGAGTGCGACGTCACCGGCACACTGGCGAGTTGCCCCACCGAGTCGGGTACGCCGCGCCTGGCCGGTACGCTCTACGGCGCAGGCGAGGAGGGCCGGCAGATGGTCGCGGGCCTGCTGTTCGGCGCGCCGGGCGCTATCTACGTCGACGTCGACGGGGCGCAGGGCCTGCGCTGCCACATCGCGTCGTGCACCAAGGCGACGTCGAACGGCGGGGCTACCGAGGAGCTCATGACGTTCGAGGGCGGAAGCGACCTGGAGTCCGTCACAGCGCGCAAGCCTACGAAGTAGGGGACGCGGCGCTGTCCGTTGCGTATGCGTCCGGGGGCAGGAAAGGGGAATCTCCCATCCGCTCCCGGGCGCTTTTTTGTTCTAGGCGCTTCTGTCGTGTTTCTGCGCTTGCGTCAAAAGGGTGCGCAGGCGGGTATGGGCGTGGGCGTGCGTCGGGTATACTGCGCCGAGAGCGGTTCGCATGGGTGCGGGCGGCGCCATGTCGCGAACCTGGTCAGGTCCGGGAGGAAGCAGCCATAAGCGTCCTCTGACGAGCGCCCGTACCTATGCGACCCGCTTTTTTGCGCGCTGACTGCCGCAGAGATTCCCGCCTGCCATACAGGGCGGAGGCTCCGGTGGTCGCGCGCCACGACCTGACCGCATGCCTGTGTCGGCCGCGGCCCGGTGTCGGAGCTTCCCCGAGCGAAGCGCCCTTCCGGCTCGCGCCCGTTGCTCGCCGAGCTCAGAAGGAGAGACGCCACTCCGATGAACCCCATCGAATTTCTGCTGAACTTGCTGCACGACCCGCGCGGGGCCATTGCTGGCTGGATCACGACGCTGGGCGCCATCTGGGTGTACGCGCCGCTGTTCCTCATCATCTTCATTGAAACCGGTGTCGTCGTCATGCCGTTTTTGCCGGGCGACTCTCTGCTGTTCGCGGCCGGCGTGTTTGCCAACGGCGGCGGGCTCAGCCTGTTCCCGCTGCTGGCGACCGTGTGGTGTGCCGCCATCCTCGGCGACCAGTGCAACTTTGCCATCGGTCACTTCTTCGGCCGGCGCATCGTCGCGTCGGGCAAGATCAAGTCGCTGACGCCCGAGCGCGTGCAGAAGACGGAGGCCCTGCTCGAGAAGTTCGGCCCGCTTGCCATCTTCCTCGGCCGCTTCATTCCGTTCCTGCGCACGTTCGTGCCGTTCTTCGCCGGCATTGGCGGCATGCACTGGAGCCACTTCGTTGTGTGGAACGTGCTGGGCGGTCTGACGTGGTCCACGCTGTTTACGCTGCTCGGCTACTTCTTCGGTGGCGTGCCGTTCGTACAGCAGCACTTCGAATGGGTCATTATCCTCATCATCCTCATTTCGGTGATTCCGGTCATCGTTGGCTCTATCAAGGCGGCACTTGCTCGCAAGAAGTCCAAGGCGGCGGGTGTTCCGGAGCAGGTCGCTACCGTTGACGCGCCGGAGGATGCCGACATCATGGCGTCTGTGGCGAACTTCTCGATGGCTGACCTCAATCGCGACCCCGACGAGGACGAGACGCCGCGCGAGCCTCTGGAGGCCGAGCCCGCTGACGAGCCCGAGCCGGAAGAGGAGAACGAGCCCGCCAGTTCCGAGGAGCCCGCGACGGCGGAGAACGCTGACCGCCGCGAGAAGAAGCCTGCCGATCCCGAGGAGGCTGAGGAGCCCGACCCCGAGGACGAGCCGCGCAAGCTCGGCCGGCACTTCGCTTCCTAGCGGCCTTCTTCACAGGCCACGTGCGACGCCCATCGCCCCTCATCGGGGTTGACGGGCGTTTTTAGTAAACTCCAAGTGACAATCGGCCTTGTTCGTGGATAATTGCGGGGCGGAAGCGGGGATCGCGTTCCAACCGGTCCCCGCATGGCTCATCAGCTTCGTTCCGCGCGCCTGCGCGGGGGGGGTTACCGCGTGCACGTGCCGTCTCTTTCTGTCTGGGGCCGACCTCTTGCGGGGCATCACACCGTCCGCCTTGCTGTTCCCGGTGTGCTCTCGCTCGCGCTCATCATCCTGTGCGTGATGACCTGCCGCACGGGGGGAACCGACGACGACTGGACGATGTCTATCGCCCTGAGCGGCCGCCTGCCTGATGAGGGGCTCACGCTCTTCATCAACGTGTTCCTCAGCAAGGCGATATTCGCGCTGAGCCAGGTGCTCCCCAACGTGGCCTGGCTGTACGTCTTCGAGCTCGTTTCCTCGTTTGCTGCGCTGTGGGCGCTCGGCTGGGCCTGCCTGTCGCTCGTGCCGCTTGGCCCGGGCGTGCTGCTCTGGGCCGCGACGGCGTTCATGTTCTTGCCGGGTTGCACCTACGCTCCCAACTTCACGTTCGTCGCCTCTCTGTGCTCGCTGGCGGGGTTTGCGCTGCTGGCGGGTGCTTGCCGGCCGGGTCGGCGCGGCGAGAACGCACGCTCCCGCGTCGCGCTCTCGGTGTGCGGCGTCGTGCTCTGCTGCCTGGGTGCATGCTGGCGCCTCGAGTCGTTCGTGCTGTGCCTGCCGTTCTTTGCCGTTGCCGTCGTCTGGCCGATGCTGGCTCGGTGCAGAGGGCGCCGGCAGGTTGCCGTATCCGGCGTCGACGTCGAGGCCCCCACTTCTGACGGGTCCGACCCTGTCTGCGACCAGTCTCGCGAGGCCTCTGTTGGCGAGCGGCGCATTCGCCTGCTGCCTCTCGTCGTGCTTGCTGTCTGCCTCGGGGCCTTGCTCGTTGCGGATCGCGTCGCCTGGTCGGCCGAGCCCTGGGCGTCGTGGACGCGCTATAACGACGCGCGCGCCGCTGTGTCTGACTACCCCATGCCGCCGTACGACGAGGTGGCAGACTCCCTGGTGGGGACGGGCGTCACGAAGAGCGACTACTGGCTGGCGACGCACTGGGTGACGGGCGACACGTCGCTGGGCATCGAGCAGATGGAGGCGCTCGCCGCGCTGCATCGCGAGGCCGGTCCGGAGCGTCTGCTGCAAGGCCCGGCAAAGTACGCCAAGGTTCTCTCGAAGGAACATCCCCCGTATGCCCTCATGTCCGCCGTGGCCGTGCTGACGTGCGCGCTGGTGTTCGCGCGGGGTCGACGTGCGCGGCTTGTAATAGCGGCGCTGATGCTCATCGCCCTTGTGGCCTGCTGGTACTTCGCGGCGCTCGGACGTCTGCCCGACCGCGTGGAACGCCCGATCTGGGCGTACGCCTGCATGGCGGCACTGCTCGTCGTGGGCTGGGGCGCGGCTTCGGAGCGCACGGGCGGGAACCGGTTCGCCCGGGGCGTGGCCCTGATGGCGGGCTGCCTCGGCATCGCCTGGATCGGTGCGTTTGTGGCGTTCCTGCGCCCGACGCTCGAGCCCTCCCGGACGCTTGCCGTGATTGACCAGAGGACGTACGAGCCCATGGGCAGCATCGTCGACTACATCGAGGGGCACCCGGACACGACGTACGCCTGGACGCCCGGCGCGTTCGAGACCGTCTCGTATGCCTACGCCATGCGCTTCGTGCCCGAGGAGGAGTTCCTGGCGCGCAACATCACGCTCGGAGGCTGGGCGGTCGAGTCGCCGTTCTACATGGCCCGCAACGAGGAGGCGCGCCTCGCCATGCCCCTGCGCGACCTAGCGACCAACGAAAACGCGCGTCTGGTTGTGCGCGGCGAGAAAGAGGCCGACGGCGTCATGCGTGCCGTCCGCGAGCTGTACTGGCCAAACGCGGGGTCACAGGTCGAAGCGCGCTTGCAGGACAGCCTGACCGGCATCGAGATCATGGTGCTGCGCGTCACGCCCGACGGTGGGACGGACGACTTCGGGCCTGCCGATGGCACCGCCCATCACGACGCCGGCGAGGAAGGCCGGGATGGGAGTGACGGCCGTTCCGACGACGCCGCTCGCGGGCGATAGACGAACTTTTCTGTTGACAACTGAGCAGCGAGGCCCTAGGATGCCCGTCAATCGCATACGCGACACCAAACCGTTGACGCGGAAGTAAAGCCATCTGGGCAACGGCGAGCAGGGGTAACCCGAGACGTCGAAGCCGGAACGCGCGCACAGAGAGTCGGGGACGCTGGAATCCCGATCGTGGCTGGATGGCACAATGGACCGCCGAGGGCGTGGAGAAGCCGAGGGAGGCCGGGCTCAAGAGAGAGCCGACGGAGCCGAGCAGAGTGGAAGCCGCGACGTCATCCCACGTTACGGGAAGGGATGTGTTTGCATCCCACGAGAGGGCGCCTCATCGCGCCAATCAAGGTGGCACCGCAGACGCTTACAAGCGCCTGTCCTTGAGCATACCAGCCAAGGACGGGCGCTTTTTTGTACCCGTCCGATCTCTCGCATCGGAAAGGGGATCCACCATGAACCGCATTGCCGCCACCCAGAGCTCCCAGAACATCCTCGCAGGCCAGGGCATCTCCCGTCGCGCCTTCCTCGGTGGCCTCGCCGCTGCCGGCGCCGCGCTGCTTGGCCTTGGTCTGGGCGTTTCCGGCCAGCCGGACCTGGCTCTTGCTGTTGACGCCAAAGATGCCTCCGGCTCTGCGAAGGCCGACTCCGCTGCCGCCGAAGAGCCCGCCGTTCAGGGCACGCTCGACTCCATCAAGGTCGCCTTTGTTCAGCTCGTCGACAACGATGCGTTTGTCCGCATGATCGACGGCTTCAAGACGGGCATGAAGAAGGCTGGCTACGAGGAGGGCGTCAACGCCACGTTCGACGTCAAGAACGCCCAGGGTGACACCCCGACGCTCAACTCCATCGCCATCGACCTCAAGAATGCTGACTACGACGTCGTCGTGCCCATCGCCACGCCGGCTGCCCAGGCGTGCGCCAACGCCGGCCTGAGCTGCCCCGTCGTGTTCATCTCCGTCACGGACCCCGTCGCTGCCGGCATCATGGAGGCACTCGACAAGCCGACGCTGGGCGTCACGGGCACGAGCAACGTCATTCCGGTCGACGAGATCTTCAAGCTGGCCGATCAGCTCAAGACGAAGGACATCGCCACGTACGGCCTGCTGTACTGCACGGGCGAGACGAACGCCGTCGCCACCATCGCCAAGGCCAAGGCCTATCTCGACGGCGAGGGCAAGAAGTACGAGGAGGCCACCGTCGCCAACTCCTCTGAGGTCGCCCAGGCAGCGGCTCAGCTGGCTAGCAAGGTCGATCTCATCTACATCCCGGTGGACTCCACGGTGCAGGCCGCGATGCCGCAGGTCGTGGACGCCGCGGCGAAGGCGGGCATCCCCGTGTACGGCAGCGACCCCGTCATGGTGCGCTCCGGCGCGCTGGCGTGCGTCTCCGTCTCCAACGAGGAACTGGGCGAGCGCTCGGCGCAGATGGCCGTCGAGATCACGAACGGCACGCCTGTTGAGCAGGTGCCGGCCGTGACGTTCGACACGTTTACGCCCGTCGTCAACAAGGCCACGGCCGAAGCGCTCGGTGTCACACTGCCCGACGACGGCTCCATGCAGATCGTCGAGGCGTAAGGGAGCGGGCGCATGCCTGCTGCACCTTTGCACCGCCGGCCCCTCGCGTCTCGCCAGCACGAGGGGCCCCGCCTTTCCGCGCCACCTGAAAGGGCTGCCTTGTCATGAGTATCCCGCTGCTTCTCGACGCTTCGCTGCTCGGCCTGCAGTACGCGCTGCTGGCCGTTGGCGTTTACCTGACGTTTCGCATTCTCAACATCCCCGACCTCACCGTTGACGGGAGCTTTTGCCTCGGAATGTCGGTGACGGCCGTGCTGTGCGTGGCGGGCCATCCGTTCCTCGGTCTGCTCGCCGGCGCGCTGGCGGGTGCGGCTGCGGGCATGGTCACGGGCCTGCTCATGACGAAGGCCAAGATCAACCCGTTGCTGGCCGGCATCATCACGATGACGGGTCTCTACACCGTCAACATCACGGTGCTGGGCGGCCCGAACGTCTCGCTGCTCATGGCTGATAAGGGATACACGGTCATCTCGGACGTCACGGGACTGTCGGCCGACGTATCCGAGATCGTGTTCACGCTGGCGATCGTTGCGGCTGTTGTCGTCCTGCTCGCGTTGTTCTTCCGCACCGAGCTGGGCCTGTGCATCCGCGCGACCGGCGATAACGAGTCCATGGTGCGTGCGAGCTCCATCAACGCCGGCGCCATGAAGGTGGGCACACTGGCGCTGTCCAACGCGCTCGTCGCCCTTGCCGGTGGCGTGCTGGCGCAGTGCCAGGGCTTCGCTGACGTGAGCTCGGGCACGGGCATGATTATCATCGGCCTGGCGTCCGTCATCATCGGTGAGCTGTTCGGTGGCGGGCGCTCCGTGACGTTCGGGCTGGTGGGCGCTGTCGTGGGTTCGGTTGTCTACCGCATCATCGTGCAGGTGGCACTGTCGCTTGACATCATGAGCGCTAACTCGCTCAAGCTCGTGTCCGCCGTCATCGTGGCGGCGTTTCTGTGCGTGCCGGCCGTGCGTGTGTGGGTTTCCGAGCGGCGGATGCGTGCCCAGGCGCGGGCGAAGGGGCGTGGATAGTATGGCCCGGGTCCAGCAGGCTTTCGATGCGGCGCGGGGCCGGGTCTGGCGTGCTCCCGGCGCGGTGGAGGCGGTGCGAGCGATGACGGAGGAGAGTGCGGCGATGGCGGAGAGGAAGCGCGTGGGGAAGGCGGCCGGGGCGTCTGCGGATGGGGGAGCAGGTTCCGTGGCCGGCGGTGCATGCGGGGCCGTGGCGGGCGCCGCGGTGCGCTCGGGGGCTGCCGCGCGGTTTGGCGAGGCCGCGGTGGCCGTGGCGGGCGTCGTGCCGGCGCTTGTGGTGCGCGACCTGAGCAAGACGTTCTCGCCGGGTACGCCCATGGAGAAGAAGGCGCTGCGCGGCGTCGACCTCACGCTGGCGCCGGGGGAGTTCGCCTGCATCATCGGCAGCAACGGCGCCGGGAAGTCGACGCTGTTCAACGCGATCTCCGGCGAGTTCATGCCCGACGGCGGCTCGGTGACGCTCGGTGGACGCGATATCACCTACCAGCCCGATTACAAGCGGGCGCGGCGCATCTCGCGCGTGTTCCAGGACCCGATGCGTGGCACGGCGCCGGGACTGACCGTGGCGGAGAACATCGCGATGCCCTACATGCGTGCGGGCGGGCACGGCGGGTCGCCGCTGCGGCTGGCGCTGGGTCGAAAGACGCGCGAGCGCATTCGCGAGCAGCTGGCGAGCCTGGGCTTTGGCCTGGAGGATCGCATGGACACGAAGGTGGGGTTGCTCTCGGGCGGCCAGCGCCAGGCCGTCTCGCTGCTCATGTGCACGATCGGCAACCCTGACCTGCTGCTGCTCGACGAGCACACGGCTGCGCTCGACCCGGTGGCTGCCGAGCGCATCATGGCGCTGACGGAGCAGGTCGTGCGCGAGCGGGGTATCGCGACGCTCATGGTGACGCACAACATGCAGCAGGCGCTCTCCGTGGGCGACCGCACGATCGTCATGGATGCCGGGCGCGTTGTGGCCGACATCCCCCAGCAACGCCGCGCGACGATGACGCTGAGCGACCTCATGGCCCTCTACCGCGAGCGCGCCGGTGCCGAGCTCGCCTCCGATGAAATGCTGCTGACGAGGTAGGGGCGCCCCGGGGCGCCGGACGCGATAGCGTGGGGCACGGGGCACGGGGCGCCCCGTTCGCCCGGGCGCAAAACGCGGCTGTGCTAGGTTTTGCAAAGTGACGCTCTCAAAATGGGCGCGATTTGCGGGCGTGCGAGGTTTGCGGAGGCAACTGCGGCCGCGTGAATCGCCGTCTCTCAAAGAAACTGCAGGTAGACGCACTGTGGGCGGCGCGCCCTCCATGATCAGGGAGCCCGAAACTCCGCGCAAACCTAGCATGTCCGCAATTTGCGCCCAGATTCAGCTCCCGCTTTTGCAAGACCTAGCACAAACGCAAGATGCGCCCATGCAGGTGAGGGCCGTCGCGGCGCCTCGCTCGTCTGTTCAAGGCGCGCCCACGCGAGCGAAGGGCTGTCATGCGCGGCGCCTTTCGGCGCGCCAAAGGAGCCCCGCGTCCGATCCGCGCCGGTCGGATGCGGGGTCCATGGTCGTGCGATTAGGGATGCCGTGCTTGGAGTGCTACTTCCACGCCTCTTCGGCGGCGGCATTCTGGCCGGCGACGCGGCCGCAGACGATGCACTCCGTCAGGTTGCCGCCTGCCTGGTACGTGAACTTGAAGACGGACGAGATCTCGCCGGCCGTGTACAGACCGGGGATGGGCTCGCCGTTCCAGTCGAGCGCCTGGCGCTTGGCGTTGGCGTCGATGCCGCCCTTCGTGTTGGGGCCGCCCGGATAGAGCTTGATGGCGTAGAACGGGCCAGTCTCGACCGGCGCCATCGTGGAGATGTCGCGGTCGAACTCCTCGTCCTTGCCGGCGGCACAGGAGTCGTTGAACCTCTTGACGCTCTCGACGAGCTGCTCGGGTGTCATCATCTCGCGGTTCTCGGGGTCAGCGATGATCTTCTCGGCGAGCTCCTCAAGCGTGTCTGCTTTGAGGATCCAGCCGCGCTCGATGGCGTCGAGGTTGTCCTTGGACCAGGGCACGAGGCCGAACGCCGCCACAGACGAGCTCGAGGACACGGCGCACTTGGAGCTGCGCAGCGTCTCGTCGAAGATGAGCCAGCTGGGGATGCGCGGATAGCTCATCGTGAGCAGCTCGTACTGCACGGCCTCCTTGTAGAACTGGTAACGGTAGGGGCGCGTCGAATCGGTAATGATGAACTCGTCGGCGTAGCGGTTGCCGTAGTTGTCAACGACCATGGAGTTGGGAGCAGACGTGATGGCAGAGGCCACGCCCTGCTTCAGACCGTCGGAGTCCCAGTGCTCGCCGTAGGGCACAGCGATCTCGATGCGTGAGGCCGCCTTGCCGACCTTGGCCAGGCCGGCGCCGATCTTGATGGCCATCTCGATGCCGTCGCCTGTGTTGCTCTGCGTGCCGTAGAAGCACCATCCCTTGACGCCGGGGCCCTCGAGGAACGCGCGACGCATCGGCAGGTTGTACTCGTAGCCGCCGCAGCACAGCACGACGCTCTTCTTGGCGCAGATGCGAACCTCCTTGTCGCCCTGCGTGGCGACGACGCCAACGACGCGTCCGTCTTGCATGATGAGCTCCTTGGCCGGCGTCTCGTACATGACGTCGATCTCGGGGCGCAGTGTCTTCACGCCGTCCTCGGCAAGTGCCCACCAAAACGCCTCGCCATTGGATTTCGTCTCGCGGGGGCGGTCCTGGGGCAGAAGGCTCGTGTCGGCGTCGGCAGAACCGAGGTAACGGCAGCTGCGCGTGGCGCCATACTTGGCCTCTTCAAAGCACGGGAACATCGGGAACGAGGCATCGCCGCCGGGCGTCATGAGATCGCCGTCGAGATCGGGGGCTTGGGCAAGCAAGAAGTCCTTCGTCTGCAGGACACCATCGGCGAACATCTCGGCCATCTCTTGCGACACGTGCGGCTGCTCGCCTTCAAGCTTCCAGGGGCAGTTCTCGCCGCTCATCATGGCCTTGATGTACTCGACGAGCGCGTCGTGGTCGCCGGTGGGATCGGCACAGTGGAAAACGCCACCCGAGAGACGCGTATTGCTCCAGTGAGCGTCCTCGGGGTTCTTCTCGATGATGCCGACGGTCGCGCCGGCATCATGGGCCTCGATAGCTGCGCAGGCGCCTGCCCCGCCGAAGCCGATGACGACGACGTCGTACTCCATGTCGAACTGATCGGTTGCCTCACTCGCTGAGGCCGTCAGCGCCGTGGCGCCCAGGGCTGCGGTAGCCGCAGCTGCACCCATGCCTACGAACTGACGACGAGTCGCGTTCCCCATGCGTTCCTCCTTGTACACGTGGCGATGTGCCTGAGGCTGTGCAGGTGTGTCTGCCCATCCCAGGGGCGCGGGGCTCCCCTTGGCCCCGCAGCACACATGGTGCCTCCTACCGGCTGTGCGAGCCTATCGTCCGGTGGGGCCAGCAGTGGGCGGTATACTCTGCGTGGGCATATCATCCGCTGCGGCCGATGCGCCGACGGAGTCGATATGGACGGTTGCGAGGGTTCAGGGGGCGCTTGTGACTGGGGGACCTCGTATTGGCGGGCGCGTGCTCGGCCTCGTTCTGGCGTGTGCCTCGCTGTCGCTCGTTGGTATTTGGCTGAACGTTTCGGGTCGCGGTGGCGTGCTTGTCGAGTCATACTCCGAGACGGGCCAGGCTGTGTTTTACGGGTGCCGCCTGGCCTCGCTGCTTTTGCTCATCGCTTTTCACGGCCCCATCTATCGCAATGCCGCGCGTGTCAGCGTGATGGGCTGTTCGCTTATGGTACTGGGGACCATGGTGCGCATCGTGGCGGCGCAGCCTATTAATGGCGCGTCTTATGACGGCATGGTTCTCGTCGGCTATGCGCTGAGCGGCCTGGGCTATATGCCGTGTCTCTTCTTGCTGTATTACGGTTTGGCGCGGACGTTCGATCTCACCTCGGCGCTCATCGTGACGCTCTTGGCCATGGTGTGCAAAGAACAGGGCCCCGCCCTTGTTTCCTTGCTACCCGAGAACGCTCGGATATGGGCTTTGTTGGGGATTGTCGTGCTCATGATGGGGGCGCTTACTGCGTTTTGGGGAGCGTGCCGCGCGCTGCCTCCTGACTCTGTCTGCGTGCGGGTTGCTTCTGTGCACGAGTGGCGAGATCTTTGGTATCTGGTGGCGCTGGGCGCTATTTCGAGTTTGTCCGTATTTTTCTTCAACAGCGTAAGCCACGTTGGGTTGGCGGGGGCTGCGACATCGGTCGCGTCGAGTGCAACAAGCGGGGTAATCTCTACATTGCCAGGCAAGATCGTATCGCTTTTGGTGTGCGTGGGGCTGGGATATTTTACAGTTGTCTGTCGGGCCCATCGCCCGCTCGCTGTGCGCTTTGTGCCGGCGTTTGTCGCTATCGCACTCTCATCAGCTCTGGCAACCGTCGCCTCGATGATGGGAGGTGCCCTGGCGATGAAGACGGTTGAAACGCTCTTGCTTGGAGTGTACGACTTCAATCAGTACCTCTCTTGGGCACTGCTCGTGTGCGTTGTACGTAGAGGGCAGGCGACGACTATCCGAGGTTTTACGGCCGTCTTTTGCATGCACGAGCTGCTGGCGACGTTTGTGGGGCCGCTGTCTGTCGACGTGTCTTCGGCAAGTGGTTCAGTTCTCACGATTGTGTTTGGTTTGCTGGTTACCGTGCTGGCGGGTATTGTCCTGCCGTTTGCGATGATGAAACACGCCACATGGGTGCCGGCGACAGGTTCTCGGAGGGCTTTGCCTTCTGCTGTGTACGCGTCTGTTGAGACAAATGCGCCCGCATTTGCTGGCGAGGGCTCGCTACTGAACGCGGCGACTCCTGGGCACCTGGAGCCGCGGTTGGCGTCAGAAATCGACGACCTCGGGTTCGAGACGGCTGGGCGTCTCGCCGACGTGCTGAGGGAGCGGTGCCGCTACGTCGCGGGGCTTTACGGGCTGACGGAGCGCGAGGGCGAGGTGTTCTACCTCTTGTGCCAGGGGCAGAGCCGATTGGCCATCTGCCAGCGTCTTTGCATGTCGGAGGGCACGGTCAAGACGCATATAGCCCACATTTACGAGAAGACGGGCGTCAATACGCGTGAGGCGCTTAGCGACTTGGTGTTCGCGCAGATAGGGTAGTTTCTCGGTCTTCGCCGCGGACGCTGCTTTGGTAGGGGCGTGTGGCCGGGGAGTCTCGGGCGGATGGCCTGTTCTACACTAGAGAGCACTGGGCCGCTGCCGGCCTGTCGGGGGCATTCCCGCCGGGTTGCGAGCGTGCCGCCCACACTCGCCGCTGAGGAGGAGCCGCGCATGGAGTCGCTGTACCGCACGTACCGCCCGCAGACGTTTGCCGACATGGTGGGCCAGAAACACATCGTCGCGACACTGCGCAACGCTCTGACCGAGAACCGCGTTGCGCACGCGTATCTGTTCTGCGGCCCGCGTGGCACAGGAAAGACGACGACAGCGCGCGTGTTGGCGAAGGCCCTGCTTTGCACGGGCGCCGGCCCCGACGGTCTCACGCCCGACCCAGACGGCACGTGCGAGGAGTGCCTGGCCATCGCCGCCGGCACGCACCCCGACGTCTACGAACTCGACGCCGCCTCGCGCACTGGTGTCGACAACGTCCGCGAGGAGATCATCAACCGCGTGGCATTCGCCCCGACGCGTGGCCGCTACAAGGTGTACATCATCGACGAGGTCCACATGCTGACGACGCAGGCGTTCAACGCCCTGCTCAAGACGCTTGAGGAGCCGCCGGCCCACGTCATATTCGTCCTATGCACGACCGACCCGCAGAAAGTCCCCGAGACGATTCTCTCGCGCTGTCAGCGCCTTGAGTTCCACCGCATCACGACGGAGGACATCACGGCACGCTTGGCCTACGTCTGCGAGCACGAGGGCTTCACGGCCGACCCCGAGGCGCTGGCGCTCATCGCTCGTCACTCGCGCGGCGGCCTGCGTGACGCCTTGTCGATGCTCGAACAGCTCTCCGTGTTCGGCGACGGATCCGTGCGCCTCGACGATGCTCAGACCGTGCTGGGCGAGGTGGGCAGCGAGGCTCTCGTGCGCATGGTCGAGCAGATATGTGCGCGCGACGTGGCTGGGTGCTTTGCGCAGGTAGCCGACCTGGCTGACCGCGGTGTCGACATCGCGCAGTACGTGCGTGACCTCACGAGCTACGTGCGCGACCTGTACGTGGCGAGCGTGACGGGGACGAAGGAGGGCGTGCTGTCGGGCGGCACCGACGCGGCGCGCGCCGCCGAGGAAGCCGAGAAGGCTGGCGGCTCCGATCGCCTGGCGCGGATGCTCGACGTGCTGGGGCAGCTCGAGACGAACCTGCGCACCTCGCTCGACCAGCGGCTCTCTCTCGAGGTCGCTCTGACGAGGATCGCACGTCCCCAAGCAGACCTGACGCTCGAGGCTCTGGCCGAGCGCGTGTCCCTGCTCGAGCGGCAGATTGCTGCGGGCGGCGGGGCCGCGGCGGTTGCGGGGGTTCCGGCAAGCGTGCCTGGGATGGGTGCCGCGGGCGTCCCCAGGGCCACGGGCCCTGCTGGCGCCACGGGCGCACCGGGGGCTGGCGCCCAAAGGGCTACCGGCTCCGCTGGCACTGCAGGATTTGCGGGTGGAGTCGCACCTGCCGCGGGCGCATCGTCTCCTGTTGCCGGGGGCGCTCCCTCCCCGGCAGCTTGCACGGCAAGCGGTATGCCCATCCCTCGGCCAGTCGCGCGTCCGGCCGTTCCCGCTCCGACCGCCTCGTCCTCTCGCGATGTTCCGCGCCCTCAGGGTGGGGCTCGTCCAGAGATCCCTCGGCCTGCGGGTGCACCGGCGAGCGCCGGTTCCCGCGCTGTTGCCATGCCCGGAAGCCCTGCAAGCCCTGCGCCTGTCGGATCTGCGTCGGCGCTGGGCGCGCCTGTGCATGATCCTGCGACGGCGCAGCGTCTTTGGGGCCAGTATGCCAGCCGTGTACAGGCGGCCAACCCCTCGGTCGGCGGCCTGCTGCGCCAGACCGAAGGCACGCTGCGAGAGGGCGGTGTGCTTGCGATTACGAACCACGGCTCGAGCTTCGTAGGCACGATGCTCATGCGTGCGAACAACAAGGTTGTGCTCGAACGCCTCGCCGCTGAGGTATACGGCTCGCCGGTTCAGGTCGTCATGGATGTGCCAGGTGGGGCTTCCTCCGCGGCGCCTGCGGGTGCTGGTGTTGCTGCGAGCGGTCCTGCGACGCCGGGTGCGGGCGGGGCCTCCTCGCAAGTTGGTGCCCCCGTTCCTGCGAGCGCTGCTTCTCCCCGGGCTAACGTTCCTGCTCCTGTAGGTGCCGCCCCGGCGCGGCCCGGTGCTCCCGTTCCTGCGAGTGCTGCAACGCCGCAGGTTCCTGACACCCCGGCTGCCGGGGTGTCTGCCGCAGCGAGGCCGCCGATTCCACGTCCTGTCCAGCGCGCGCCTCAGGGTCCGGCCGCCGCGGGTGTGGGCTCTGCTGGCGTGGCCGCCGGGCCCGTCGGGCAGGGGGCGCCGGTGGGGGCTGCTGAGATCCCGTCAACGCCCCCGGTCTCCGCTGCTCCTGAGCGGGCGCTCTCGGAAGACGATACGCCAGCTTACGAGCGGGTTCCCGACGAGGTATACGACGCCTACGTGCCTGACGATGACGACCTGCCTCCGTTCGACGAGTCTGACGCCTCGCCGGCAAACGTCTCTGTGGGCGACGCTGCCCCAGCGCAGTCGGCGCCGGCGGGCGACGCCGCGGGCGAGGGCGTCGGAGGCTCGATGGCCGACCTCGCCAAGATGCTCTCCGCGGGCTTCGGCGGCTACGTAAAGGTCAGCGAGGACCGGGGCACGAACTAACTTGTGGGCGGATCGTACCGGGCGGGGCGGCGAGGATGGCTGCTCCGCCTCTCCTTTGGGCCATCGCATTCGATCGCGAGGCTGCCTGCGGTTGCCACGTCGGATCGTTGCCGCGGCCGTTTTTCGACTTCTCGCATCGTTTGCGCCCATTCGCGGCCAGAAAGTCGAGCCGTGTATGCCGGAGGTGGGCGGGATTTGCGGTTACGCTTTCGGGACCGGCGGCTGACTTGGGGGAAGGACATCGAACCCGCAGGTAGAAGGCGCGCTGCATCCGAACGCGTCATCCTGCTGCTACGTAGGCGGCATACACGGCTCCCATTACTGTCCACGAACGCCTCGATTTCGTACGCCGGGGCCCCACGGGCCCTTGCAGGCGTCCTTGTGGGGCGGCTCGACGCTCGCCACGACTTCGTCGCTCGACGTACCCGGCTCGATCACGGCGCCTGGCCTCGCAAGCCCCTCGCAGGCATCTCTCGGGTCGGCCCGGGCGTCTGGCGAGCCCGACTGCCGTGGCCCCGCGGTTTCTCGCAAGCCCCTCGCGTCTCGTCGCCCCACCCGCGAGCTTCCGCTGTTCTGGCGCAGCTGAGCGAGCGCGCGCCGCAAAGCCGTCCCGGCATCGTACAATCACACATTGGCAGATTTTGGCGGTCGGCTCCGCGCGCGACCCGCACAGGAAAGGGAGACGTATCTATGGACATGCAGAAGATGCTCAAGCAGGCCCGCAAGATGCAGGCTCAGCTCGCCGAGGTCCAGGATGGCCTCAAGGAGGTCACCGTCGAGGCCACGGCCGGCGGTGGCATGGTCAAGGCTGTCATGACGGGCGAGGGCAACCTCACCTCCATCACGATCGACCCGGCCGCCGTCGATCCCAGCGACGTCGAGCTACTCCAGGACATGATTGTCGCCGCCGTCAACGAGGCGTCCCGCAACGCGCGCGAGCTCGCTGACCAGCGCATGTCCAGCGTCACCGGCGGCCTGAACATCCCCGGGCTGATGTAGTCGTGGCCGACGAGACGCTTGATTGCCTCGTCGACGAGCTGGGTCGGCTGCCGGGCATCGGTCCCAAGTCGGCCCAGCGCATTGCCTACCACGTGCTGCGCAGCGATGAGGAGTCGGTGCGGCGCCTGGCTGACGCCCTGCTCGACGTGAAGCGCGTCATTCACTTTTGCCCGCGGTGCTTCAACTACGCCACGGGTAGCGTGTGCTCCATCTGCGCGGACCACGACCGCGACCAGGGGACGATCTGCGTTGTGGCCGAGCCGCGCGACATCCAGGCCATCGAGCGTACGGGCAGCTACCGGGGCATCTATCACGTGCTGGGCGGCATCATTAGCCCTATGGATCGCGTGGGGCCAGAGCAGCTGCACATCCGCGAGCTCATGGCACGTCTGGGCGCCGAGCCCATCCGCGAGGTCATTCTTGCGACGAATCCCGACGTCGAGGGCGAGACGACCGCTTCTTATCTGGCGCGCCTCATCAAGCCGCTCGGCATCACGGTGAGTCGTCTGGCGAGTGGTCTTCCCGTGGGAGGCGAGCTCGAGTACGCCGACGAGGTCACGCTCGGCCGTGCCATCGAGGCGCGCCGCGAGCTGTAAGCGCCGGGGTCGCGGGCACTTCCATTCCAAAAGCGCTCGCATAAAGCCTGCCTGCGGCCTTAGGTTCGTCGGCGGGCTTTCCGTTTGAAAACGTGCGGTAACATGGACGGGGCACAATAGGAAATATCTATCCTTGTGGTTCCGACATGATGTCCGGAAAGGCAGGCGCCTCCCATGCCCGTCGATAAGCGCAACATCGTCTTGATCGGCATGCCTACGGCTGGCAAGTCCACGGTGGGCGTCTTGCTGGCTCGCCAGATGCGCTACAACTTCACCGATACGGACATCGTGATCCAGGTAACCAACGACGCGACGCTGGCGGAGATCATCGCCGAGGTCGGCAACGAGCGCTTCCTCGACATCGAGAGCGCAGCTGTCCAGACGATCGAGTCGGCACGTACTGTCGTCGCGACGGGCGGTAGTGCCGTCTACAGCGAGCCCGCCATGGAGAGCCTGCGCAAGACGGGGCCGGTCGTCTACCTCAAGCTCGACCTGCCCGAGCTCAAGCGCCGCATGGGTGATCCCAAAGCGCGCGGTGTCGTGCTCAAGCCCGGCCAGACGCTCGCCGACCTCTACGACGAGCGCGTTCCCCTCTACGAGCGCTGGGCAGACGTCACGGTTGATACATCGGGACTGTCGCAGGCACGCTCGACCGACGCCGTCGCCGATGCGCTGCGTGCCTGGTTCGAGGAGCACCCGGTGGCGGGGGAATAAGGCGGGCTTGACGCCCAGCGAGCCTTACGCACCCGCCACGTGCGGAACCTCTCGCTCTTCGGGGGCTCTTCGCGCCCGGAGAGTCCTACGCTCCCGTCACCCCGTACGCCCCGAGCACGCGAGTGCGGGCATCGGCTGTAGGCGCGATCTCCTCGACGGCGTCGGGCCACGCCGCGTCGAAGCGCTCGTGGGCCTTGGGCAGCAACCAATCACGCACGATGAGCACGGCGTGGGGGTAGCGCGCGCTGGGTCCGCGTTGCAGCAGTGACGTGGCGTGGACAAGGCCGAGCTCGCGCAGCAGCTCAAGCCGCCCGAGCTCGTCGACGACGAGCAGGCTGGGGCGAGGCTTCTCGGCATGCTCGCCATCTGCGATGACCTGCGCCTCGAGGGCGGCGAAGTGCGCATCGACCTGCTCGATGACGCTGTCATCCATCGCCCAGCCCAGCTGCTCCGTCTCCGACTGGCCGCATCGCCGCAGGGAGTCGGCTCCGTCCTCGGCCAGCAGCAGGTCGCGCCTGCGGGCAAAGTGGACAAGCTCGTGCCCTGGCAGCATCTCGTTGTCGATGCCGATCTTCTCGAGTCCGTTGTCGCAGGCAGCGTTCTCGCGCCACACGCCGGGCGCGAGAACGCCGGCCACGGGCACGTCTGCGTGCTCAAGCGTTGCAGTGAGCTCCTGCAGCCAGCGCGTTTTGCCGATCTGGATGTCTCCCGTCAGGATGAACAGCATCGTGCGACGTCCCTCCGTTTTGGCCGATGACGGCGACATTATAGGGGGAGTGCGGGAAGCTCTGCTCTGATTGTGCGGTGGCTGTCATGCGAAAGGAGGTGCCTTGCGCCGAGCATGGGGTTCGTGCTTGACGAGCGGGCAAGCGGGCGGCGCCATAGGGAGCCGTGGCTCATCTCCGCTCCCGACTCCAGGCTGCGCATGTACGTTGTCCCCGCCGGCGAGGAGATGATGATCATCCTCGACGTCAGGGGACTGCTGTCGTAGGGAGCTTCCTCGACGGCCAGGAATGGGGCCCGTGCACGCCCCGCGCCGCCTGCTGTCCGGCTTCCCCGGGACCGAACTGCGGGTTTGTCGGCGCAACCGCGTCATGGGTGCCGCGTCCCCATACACGCCCGGCATCTTCGTCCAAAAAGGCGGCCCCGCCGTGCAGGGTTGAACCGCCTTCCAATCCCCGGGCTCGTTAAAAGTGGCAGGGGCCGGGAGGCATGCCCATGCCGAATCTCAGGATTAACCGGCGTGACCGGGCGTGCCGACCTGCCGTTCCCGTGCGTTTGTCCGCGAGGCCGTCGTGGCTGCGTGGTTCGTTGTCAACAGCGCGCTACTATGGGGGCGCTCCGTTTCAGGCTGTCGTTTCTAGGAAGGTGGGAACCGCATGTCAGATCAGTCGTGCCCCTGCGCCGCCTCTGCTGAGGCAAAGCACCACGTGCGCATCGACGACTTCGCCAACTACCGCTACGTGAGCGACGTGCGCGTCACGAAGGACGCCACGCGCCTCGTGTATACGGTGAGCTCGGTGAACATGGACAAGAACCGCTATGAGGCCGACCTGTGGACGCTCGACGTCGCCACGGGCGCCCAGCGTCAGCTCACGAGCTCGGGCAAGGAAGGCGCGTTCGACCTGCTTGACGACGGCAGCGTGCTGTTCGTGTCCGGCCGCGGCAAGGAGGCCGCCAAGGCCGCGGGCGCCCCTGCAAAGGCTACTGCGAAGTCCGGCGAGCCTCGCTCGCAGGCCGACGTCGCCGCCCTCGCGTTCGAGAAGACGCCTGAGAAGCTTGCCGAGGATCCCGCCCAGGGCACCGACCTCTACCGCATCGCGCTCGACGGCGGCGAGGCCACGCTGTTTGCCCACGTCGCGCTGACGGTCCTGGGCTGGAAGCAGCTCGACGACCACCGCTTCCTGCTGCGCGCTCGTGACCTCATCGACAGCGCCGCGGCCTATGCCACGCTCGTCGACATCCCGTTCTGGGAGAACGGCGGCACGTACACGTCAGGCCTGCGCGCCGGCCTGTACCTGCTTGACCTCGACGCCGAGAACCCCCAGCGTCCGCAGCTTCTCACGGCTCCGGGCGAGTCCGTGGGCGCCTGGGCGCTGTCCGAGGACCGCGCGACACTCTACTTCACGTCTGCCACGTTCGCCACGCGCGCCCCGCTGGCGGCGAAGGTTCGCGCCCTCGACGTCGCGACGGGCTCCATCACGGACCTCGACACGCCTGAGATGCGCTACCAGGGCCTCGACCTGCTCGATGCCACGACGCTCGTGTTCGTTGCCACCGACATGCGGAAGCACGGCATCAACGAGGACCCGTTCATTTACGCGCTCGATCTTGACGCCGCCAACCCTGCTGGCCCGGGTGCCAACTTCCGTCGCATCAGCCGTGACGACTTCGACACGGACTTCTTCAACATGGTGGGCTCCGACTGCCGCCGCGGCCACGGTCAGACGCGCCTGGCGGTCAATGGCGCGCTGCTGTACGCCCACTCGGCGGCCGATGACTCCTGGCTGTCGCGCATCGACGCGTCCGGCCAGGTGACAGCGCTCGTGAGCGACACTGGCTCCGTCGAGTGCTTCGACACGCTCGACGGCCGCACGCTGTACTACGTCGGCATGCGTCCTGACCAGCTGCCCGAGATCTACTGCCGCACCGTCGACGAGGCGGGGACGACGGCTGAGCCCGAGAAGCAGCTCACGAGCTTCTCCGATGCCCTGGCCACGACGTTCATCTCCACGCCTGAGAGCTTCGAGTTCGAGAGCAACGGCGCCACGCTCGTCGGCTACGTCATGAAGCCGACGGATTACGTGGAGGGCTCCGGCGAGAAGCACCCCGGCGTGCTGTGGGTGCACGGCGGCCCCAAGACGACGCTCGGTCGCCTGCTCTTCCACGAGATGCAGTACCTCTGCAGCCTGGGCTACTTCGTGTTCTTTACGAACCCGCACGGCTCGGGCGGCCACGGCATCGAGTTCGCTGACATCCGCGGCCACTACGGCGACGTGGACTTCGACGACCTGATGAACTTCACCGACGAGGTGCTGCGCCGCTATTCCGACATCGACGCCGACCGCCTGGCCGAGATGGGCGGCTCCTACGGCGGCTTCATGACGAACTGGGTGATCGGCCACACCGATCGCTTCCGCTGCACGAACTCGCAGCGCTCCATCTCGAACTGGGCGAGCATGTACGGCGTCGCGGACATCGGCTACTACTTCGCCGACGATCAGACGGCCGGCACGCCGTGGCAGAACTACGAGCGCATGTGGGCGCAGTCGCCGCTCAAGTACGCCGACCAGGTGAAGACGCCGACGCTGTTCCTGCACTCCGACGAGGACTATCGCTGCCCGCTCGAGCAGGGCATGCAGATGTATACAGCGCTGCAGCTCCACGATGTGCCGACGCGCATGGTCGTGTTCAAGGGCGAGAACCACGAGCTCTCACGCGGTGGCAAGCCGCAGGCGCGCGTGCGTCGTCTCGCCGAGATCGCCAACTGGTATGCGCAGTGGCTCAAGGATGAGCCCGCTGGCGAGCCCACGCTTCGCCCCGCTGAGTAGGACGCGGCCGATCGGTCGAACGCGGTGCTCATGAAAAGCGCGCCCATCTCCTTGCGAGGTGGGCGCGCTTTTTTGGCTGGGATGCCTGTGTTTCTCGCCAGGCTATGCGGCTTCGGCGGCGCCTTCGTCCGCCCCTGCGGCAGCGGGGTCCGCGTCTGTTGCGGTTGCGTCCGTGCCGCCCGTCGTGGTCGTTGTGCCTTGGGCCCCGTTGTCGGCACCTGCTTCCGTTCCGCCCCCGGCCGGCTCCTCGCCTGTATCGCCGTTGTTGGGTGCCGTCGCGTCGGTGCCGTCCTGCGCTCCATTGCCTTGGGCGTCGTCCGCGCCTGGCGTACTCCCGCTCGCAGGCTCCTGCTCGGGCTCGCCAGGGGTTGTCGTGGTGCCTGCCGCCTCCGGGGTGGGGGCGGCATCTGTGCCGGCGGGGGCAGTTGCCGGGGACTGGGCGTCGCTTGCGGATGCATCCGTGGACGTGGGAGCCTCGGGTGCCTGCTGGCTCGCTGCGGGCGCGATAAACGACGGGGGCCTGTAGCCGATGCCGTCGCCGGACGTGAGGACGTTGACGAGTACGAAGACGACGGCGACGGCGGCGAGGGCCGAAAGCACGGTCACGACGCCGATGAGCCTGTTCTTGCGTGCGATGGAGCGCGCCTGCGCCTCGTGGGTGGCGACGCTGGCGTAAGCGGATGGGCCTGCGTAGCTCGCACCCTGGCTGACAGAGGAGCGAGCGCCGTAGCTGCTCGGCATGGCGACCGTGCGATCGGGCGAGCTGCTGTTGCGCGCATGCGGGTTGCCTGCCGTGTAGGCTGCAGTGCTGGCGCGTCCGTACCCGCTGCCGTACGCCTGGGTGCGGCTGTAGCGTGCGGCGTCTCCTGAGGTGCGCTCGGTGCGCGTCCCCTGGCTGTACGCCTCGTTGGCAGCGGGATAGAGCGTTGCGCCACCCTCGCCCACGAGCATCGTGGGGTCGCGATCGAGGCTGTCGATAGCTGCGGTCGCCTCAGCCACGTCCGCCCGGTCGGCTTCGACTGACCAGGCAGCGGTGCCTCTTCCCTGCGCGTGCGCGCCGAGCTGGGGCTCCTCGATGCGTGCGAATTGGCCGACGTCGCCGGTCAGGGGCACCTCGCTTGCGGCTGCCTCGCCGGTGTCCTGTGCCTCGTCGTTGATGCCGAGACTCTGTTTGAGTGCATCCGCCGAGCCTGCGATCGCCTTCTTGTAGAGTGACGTCGACACGGCGCTGACGACGGAGCCGACGACGACGCCGATGAGCGAACCGGCAATGCCGATCTTTGAGGAGAGTAGAAACGAAGTCGCCGCAGCCAGGGCGCCGGCGGTCAGCTGCGCGAGCGAGAGATCCTTGAACAAGCCTTTCAAACCGCCATCACTTCCTCGGTTCTCAGGTCAAAGGCCCCTGTGGTGCGGCGCGTGACGGCAAGTTGGACGCGCCTCGGGGGCAGTACGGGCTTTCAGTCTACGACCGATTTCCGCTTCGTCACGAAGGCCTGACATCTCTTGAGAGGCTTTCAGCGGGCTCGGATGGGCATGCTTGACACGCTGACCTGTGTAGACGGCGCTGCGCGTTGGGCTTTGGCTGTTTTTGTGGCGAGGCGCGGGGTGCTGGGCGGGACGTGGCGAGGGCGTGACGTCTCGTACCCCGCGACGGCGAAGCCTAGATCGGGGCTACCATCTTGACGAGAACGATGAGACAAAAGGCGCGAGCGAAAGAGGGTATTCGATGAGCGAGGCCGCAGGCACGCAGGACGAGCGGGGGAAAGCCGATGGCGAGGGGGAGCCGACGACCGATGCGTCGCTCGTGACGCCGGGGGACCTGGGCAGTTACGCGTTCGTGCACGACGTTCGGGTGGCGTCTGACGGCTTGCATGCGTTTTACGAGCTGACGCGCGTCGACATGGAGGCAAACCGCTATCGCACGGACATCTGGTCGGTCGATGCCGCGACGAATGAGTCTCGTGCCCTGACGTCGTCAGGCGAGGAAGGTCACTACGAGGTGTGCGACGACGGGAGCGTCCTGTTCGTCTCGAAGCGCCGCTCGGCTGTGCGGACGAAGAGCGCGGGCTCCTCGGACCCCGATCTCTCTCGTGCCACGGAGCTGTTCCGCATCGACCCCACTGGTGGTGAGGCCCGGCTCGTCGCCACGATTCCCGATCTGGCCGTCAGCGACTGGCATCAGGTCGACGCCACGCGCTTTGTTCTACGCTGTCGCGAGAAGGCCGATGCATCCTCGCCTGTTGTCGAGATCGAGGAGGTGCCGTT
Organism: Coriobacteriia bacterium; assembly: GCA_018368455.1. NCBI lineage: Bacteria > Bacillati > Actinomycetota > Coriobacteriia > Coriobacteriia bacterium. The sequence continues at coordinate 59,328 of JAGZEG010000008.1, read as the reverse complement.
CTTCGAGAACGGCGGCACGTACATGGCGGGCACGCGCTGGGGTCTGCGGCTGCTCGACCTTTCCCGCCTGGACGAGAGCCTCGTTGCGGGCGAAGACGCCCTGCGCCTGCTCACGCTGCCCGACGAGGAAGTCGACGACTGGGCGCTCTCCCAGGACCGCTCCTGCGTCGTCTTCGCATCGCGCCGCTACACGGGCCTGCGCCCCGTGACGGACAAACTGTGGTCGCTCGGTGTGACGGGCGTCTCCGGCGCTCGTACGCTTGTCGACGACGCTCCCTATCGACGCAGCATGCTCGCCCCGTTCAACGGGGGTGTGCTTTACCTGGCGACGGACATGTGCGCGCACGGGGTCAATGAGGACCCGCATCCCTGGTGGGCGCCGCTCGACGGTTCTGCTCTGCCGACGCGCATCGAGGAGAGCGAGCCCGACCTGTATTACGGGTGCGCCGTCGGCGGGGACTCCGCATACGGTGGGGGTCTCGAGGCGAAAGCGGCTGGTGACGCCTGGTATTTCCTGAGCACGGAGTTTGACAACGTTTATCTGCGTCGCATGGATGCCAGCGGGGCGATGACGCGCCTCGTGGACGAGCCTGGCGCCGTGAAGTGCTTCGACACTGCGAACGGCCATACGTTCTGGTACGTTGCCGCGCGTGGGTGTGACCTGCCTGAGCTCTACCGTCTCGATGCCGATGGGGACGCTGCGGCTCCCGCGCACGAGCGGCGCATCACGCACGCCTCTGATGCCCTTGCTGGCAAGCAGCTCAGCGCGCCCGAGGCGTTCACGTTCGAGAGCGGCGGCGACACGCTGACGGGCTACGTTCTCGCGCCGGCTGGTTACGAGCCCGGCGACGGCAAGACGTACCCGGGCGTGCTCGAGATCCATGGCGGACCCAAGGCGGCGTACGGCACGGTGCTCTCGCAGGAGATGCAGTGTCTGGCGGCGCGCGGCTACTTCGTGTTCTACACGAACCCGCATGGCTCGGCCGGCCACGGCGTCGCGTTCTCCGATATTCGCGGTCGCTATGGCCAGCAGGACTACGCCGATCTCATGGCACTCACCGACGAGGTTCTGCGCCGCTACCCGGCCATTGACGCCGGGCGCCTCGCCGTCATGGGCGGCAGCTACGGTGGCTTCATGACGAACTGGGTCATCGGGCACACGGATCGCTTCCGCTGCGCCAACTCCCAGCGCTCCATCGCCAACTACATGACGAAGTGCCTCGACAGCGATATCGGCTATTGGGTGAACATGCCGGAGACGACGGGGTGGCTGCCCGGCGCCGACGACGTCTCTGCCGATCCCGACGAGACATCTGTCCTGCCCATTGTGGGCGAGGAGAAGGTAGGGAGCGCCCTGGCGTTCGAGGGGGATAACCCCTGGCGCATCTGGGCGCAGTCTCCGCTGGCTTTTGCCGGGAACGTGCACACTCCGACGCTGTTCTTACATTCCGACGAAGACTACCGCTGCCCCCTGAACGAGGGCATGCAGATGTTCACCGCGCTGCAGCTGCGGGGCGTGCCGAGCCGCCTCGTCATCTTCAAGGGCGAGTGCCACGGGCTCTGCCGCTCGGGCAAGCCCCAAAATCGTGTTCGCCGGCTTGAAGAGATCCTCTCGTGGTACGAGCGCTGGCTTGGTGGAGAACCGGCAGAGGAGGGGACTCCCGCCGGGGCCGAGGCGTAACGGGCGCGCAGCCCGGGTAAATATACCCCACGTGTGAGCCGGGTTAGGAAGCATTGACTGAAACGGGATGGGGGCACCATGGGCGAGGGACACGAGATCGCGTTTCGCTGCACGCCGCAGGCGGCAAAGGACGTGCTTGCGTTGGGCAACGAGGCGTATGTGCGCGGCGGCGGAACGGGGCGGCGCGCGTCGGCTGTGCTGCGCACGAAGCTCGTGCAAGACGGGCAGCACCCCTACGCGGTCATCGTCACGTGCTGCGACTCGCGTGTGCAGCCGGTGAGCGCGTTCTCGGCCCAGCTCGGTGACCTGTTCGTGACGCGTACGATCGGCGGGTACGTCGGGCCGGTCGAGTCGGCGAGCGTGGAGTACGGCGTGGCTCATCTGGGCGCGCCGCTCGTCGTCGTGCTGGGACACACGCACTGCGGTGCCGTGCAGGCGGCGCTGGAAGGCGGGGCGACGGGCAACATCGCGGTCGTCGTCGACGACATCGCGGCAGCTGTGGGCGATACGAGCGACCCGCGCGAAGCGGAGCGCCGCAACGTCAGGCACTCCATAGAGCGCCTGCTCGACAACGAGCAGCTGCGTGCGCTTGCCGACGAGGGGCGCATCGAGATCTGCGGCGCGATGTACGACCTCTCCTCCGGCGTCGTCACCTGGCTGTAACCTCAACTTACGCGGCGCTCATTAGGTAGCGATTGCGGCCCGCACCCCGTAGCGTTGGGATGCGGGCCGTTTGCTGTCGAGGGACTTTTCTGCGCAGCCTATGCTGGTGTCATCAGGAGTAGATATGCAGATAAGCTGCGCTTGAACCGATGCTTCGGCCGACGGCGCTGCGGGGTGCTCCGCTCGGGTTCGCGGGCGCCTTGCAAGAGGGGGCTCGAAAACGGCCAAGATTCCCGGTCGTGTATATGCGTGTAGCCTCCCGGGTCGCCGCATGAGCGAGCGCCTGGTGAGGCCACATATCTTTACCTGCAGGTTTGCCGCGAGACGAATTGCACGGCTGCCAGACGGCTCAGATACGGCATGCACAACCGGGAATCCCGTCCACTTCCGGGCCGTCGCCTCGCGAAAGCGCGGCCGCTGACAGCGCGCCGCCGCGTCTCCCGGGGCCCCGCGCCCCTATGCCTCCGCGGCTCCGTGCGGCTCGTCCTCGCTCTCCACGCGCAGCATGCGATAGCCCACGCCGATGTGCGTCTGGATGAAGCGCGGGTGGCTCGGGTCGCGCTCGATCTTCTTGCGCAGCGTCGCCATGAACACGCGCAGGCTCGCGGTGTCGTTGTCCCACGAGCTGCCCCAGATCTGCCGCGTGATGTACGTGTGCGTCAGCACCTTGCCCACGTTGCGGGCCAGCAGGCACAGCAGCTTGTATTCGATGGGCGTGAGGTGCAGCTCCTGCCCGTCGAGGTAGGCGCACCCGGCCGCGTAGTCCACGCGCAGGTCGCCGTTCACGAACACGCTGCTTTCGGGGGCGCTCGCCGTCGTCATGCTCGCGCGGCGCAGGGAGGCTCGCAGGTGGGCGAGCAGCTCCTCCACATCGAACGGTTTTGTGAGGTAGTCGTCGGCCCCGGCGTCGAGCGCCTCGATCTTGTCCGAGCCCTCGGCGCGTGCGCTCACGACGATAATGGGCATCGTCGACCAGCTGCGTAGCTTGCGGATGACGTCGACGCCGTCCAAGTCGGGCAGGCCCAGATCGAGCAGCACGAGGTCTGGGTTGCGCGTCGCCGCCTCGGCTATGGCGACGGCCGCGTTGGGCGCCGTCACGAAGCGATAGCCGTGCGTCTCGAGCGTCGTGGCGAGCAGGCTGCGCACGGCCGAGTCGTCCTCGACGAGCAGCACGAGCGGCTTGGTATCTACGGTCATCGTCTCCCCCTCGGGGCGCACCGACGTCGGCAGCCCCCTCGTTCACTTCCGTACCTGTGGTTCCCCGCGCGCTGCCGCCCCTATGCCTCGCTGGCATCGGCACCGCGTGCCGCCTCCGTACCCGCGTTCCCCGTCGGCGCGCCGGGCACGTCCTCGACCGGCAGGTAGAACCGCATGATGCACCCGCGCGGATAGTTGTCGAGCACCTCGATCGTCCCACCGTGGGCCGCGATGACGGACTTGCACAGCGCGAGCCCGAAGCCCAGACTGCGCATTCCGTCGGCCGGGCGGGCAGTGTGCCCGGTGTAGAACATGTCGAAGATATGCCCCTTGTCCTCGTCGGGGATGCCGGGGCCGTCGTCTGCCACCTGAATCATCACGCGATCGTCGCGCCGCTGGGCGTCTACCGTGACCGTGCTTCCTCGCGGCGTGTACTTGAACGCGTTGTCGATGAGGTTGACGAGCACTTGCACGATGAGTGGCGCGTCCATGCGGGCCAGCAGCAGCTCGTCGTGGGGCTGCACCACCAGCTTGTGCTCCGTCTCCTGCGCCGTGCGCGTCACGTGCGAGACGGCCTCGTTCACGACGTCGTCGACGAGCTCGGCCTCCATGGAGATGTCCGTCGTGCCGTCTTCGATGCGTGTGACGGACAGCAGGTTCTCCACGAGGCTGATGAGCCACTGCGAGTCGGTGCGGATGTCGCGGCAGAGCTGCTGGCGGCGCTCGGCATCCAGCTTGTCGCCGTCGCAGAGCAACACGTCGGCCGCCCCGGAGATGGCCGTGAGCGGCGTGCGCAGGTCGTGGCTGATAGAGCGCAGCAGGTTGGCGCGCAGTTGCTCGTTCTTCGCCAACACGGCCGCCTCCTCGCGCTGCGTCGCGGCGCGGTCGCTCTCAAGGGCCAGGGCGCACTCGCCTAGGATGGACAGCACCATCGAGCTCTCGGAGGCGTCGAGCGCCCGGTGCCCGCGCAGCACGATGCCCGCCACGCCATACACGGCATCGTTGATGCGAATGGCCAGGTAGAGGCAGTGTGAGTTGGGCAGTGTCGATGTCGAGGCGCCCGCGTGCTTGTTGTTCTTGAACACCCACTGTGCCGTGGCCCGCTCGTTTTCGGACACGCAGGCGGCGTCGATGGGGCTCCCGTCGCGTGTGAACGTGCGCGGCTCGTCGACGTACTCGCCCTGCGGCAGGTAGATGACCACGTCGCGCCCCAGCAGCTTCACGAGCTGGCGCCCTGCGGCGTCGACGATCTCCCCGCTGCCTGTGGCCTGCTGGAGCATCTGGTTCGTCTCGAGCAGCACGCGCATACGAAACGCCGTATGGGCGGACTGCTCGGCGTGGCGGGCGAGGCGCGCCGTCAGCATGGAGGCGAGCAGGGCGGTCACGAACATGATGATGAACGTGGGGATGTAGGCCGGGTCGAATGCCATGAACGTGAAGCGCGGCTCGACGAAGAAGAAGTTGAACAGCAACACTGCGGCGGTCGATGCGACGATGGGGTAGACGCGGCTGAGCGTGATGATGCCCGTGAGCTGCGTGCCCAGCATGTAGATGGCGATGGCACTCGCGTCGGACAGGCCGTAGAGGTCGCCGATGGAGCTGGCCGCCGTCGACGCGGCCATGAGGGCGACGGTGATCCACGTGTCGCGCCATGTCATGCGGTGCGTAATGGGGCCGAGGCGGTGCCGGCGCGTCGGGTCCGTGATGTCGACGTGCTTCGTCGTGTCGGGGATGATGTAGACGTCCAGGTTGGGCGAGAGCTCAATGAGACGCTCCGTCAGCGGAGCGCGGTGAAACGGCGAGCGCCTCCCGAGCGTGCTGCGCCCCAGGACGACTTTCGAGACGCCGGAGAGCCGCGCGAACTCCGCGATCTGGAACGCCACGTCGTCGCCGTTGACCGTCTCGATCTTGGCGCCGAGCTGCTCTGCCAGGTTGATGTTCTGGCGCAGACGCTCTCGGTCCTCCTCGCCCATGTCGTGCATGGCGGGCGTCTCGACGTACAGGGCCGTGAACGTGGCGTGGAACGCGTGGGCCATGCGTGCGGCCGTGCGCACGCTCTTGGGGTTGGACGGCGAGGGCGAGACGCATACGAGGATGTGCTCGTCGGTGTAGTACTCGCGGTTCGACTTGGCGCGCGCCTCGTCGGACAGGCGGTTCACGCGGTCGGCGCAGCGGCGCAGGGCGATCTCGCGCAGGGCCGTGAGGTTCTCGACCGTGAAGAAGTTCGTGAGGGCCCGCCCCGCCTGGCGCTCCTGGTAGACCTGGCCGCTGTTGAGGCGGTCGATGAGGTCGGCCGGCTCGATGTCGACGAGCGTCACCTGGTCGGCGTCGTCAAACACGCGGTCGGGGATGCGCTCGCGCACGATGACGCCCGTGATGGAAGCCACCATGTCGTTGAGGCTCTCGATGTGCTGCACGTTGACGGTCGTGTACACGTCGATGCCGGCCTTCAGCAGCTCCTCGACGTCCTGGTAGCGCTTGGCGTGGCGGCTGCCCGGCGCGTTGGTGTGGGCCAGCTCGTCGACGAGCACGAGCTGCGGGGCGCGGGCGATCGTGGCGTCGAGGTCGAACTCCTGCAGCGTGATGTCCCCGTGGCTCACGGAGCGCGTCGGGATGCGCTTGAGGCCCCTCAGCTGCGCCGTCGTCTGCGGACGGGCGTGGGGCTCCACGTAGCCGACCACGACGTCGACGCCGCGGGCCTTCGCGGCCTGGGCGGCGCGCAGCATCGCGTACGTCTTGCCGACGCCGGCGGCGTACCCAAAGAATATCTTGAGGTGGCCGCGCATCTTTGCGCTGTCCTCGCGCTGTATCGCCTTGAGCAGCTCGTCGGGATTCGAGCGGCCGGCGTCCTCTGCTGCCATGGTGAGCGTGTCCCGTCTCTCGTGCTGTGCCTGCGTCCTTGTGATCCAGCACGGGATTGTAAGCCCATACGCGACGCGCACGGCGGGCTCAAACGGGCGCCGAGCCCGGTCTTAATGCGGCCTTAACGCCACGTTGCCACCCCTAACGCCGTCTTTATCGACGGACTCGTTTACTAACAGAGTCAGGCGATAGGCCTTTGGGGCCCGTCGTGCGGCATATCGGTCTTTGAGGGAGGTCAGAGGTGGACATAGTCATTCCCGCAATAGGCATTGTGGCAGTGGCGCTCCTTGTCTACTACGTGTACGTGCTCATGAAAGGTGACGAGAAATGATGAACGACGTTGTGCAGGGCGTTCTCTACCTCGCCATCCTTGTGGTGCTGGCATACCCGCTCGGCGGCTTCATGAAGAAGGTCATGAACGGTGAGAAGAACCTGCTCTCCCCGGTCATGGGCCCGTGCGAGCGCGGTATCTACAAGCTGCTCCACATCGATGCGCAGGAGGAGATGAGCGGCAAGAAGTACACGCTGAGTGTCATTCTCTTCGCCGTCATCAGCTTCGTGTTCCTGTGGCTGCTCCAGATGGTGCAGGCCTTCCTGCCCGCCAACCCCCAGGGCCTGTCGAACGTGAGCTGGGACCTGGCCTTCAACACGGCCGCCAGCTTCATGACGAACACGAACTGGCAGGCGTACTCCGGCGAGTCGACGCTGAGCTACCTGTCGCAGTTCCTCGGCTTGACGGTGCAGAACTTCGTGTCGGCCGCCACGGGCATCGCCGTGCTGTTCGCCCTCATCCGCGGCCTGTTCCGTGTGGGCGGCAAGGGCCTCGGCTCCTACTGGGTCGACATGGTCCGCATCGTGTTCTACATCCTCATTCCGCTGAACTTCGTGACGACGCTGTGCATCGCGGGCGGCGGCGTCATCCAGAACCTGGCTCCCGGCCAGTACACGACGCTCGTCGAGCCCATCGCCGTGCAGTACGTCGACACCGATGACGACGGCGTGGCCGACTCCTACGAGCAGATCGAGGGTGCCACGATCGACGGCGACAAGGTCTACGACGCCGAGGGCAACGAGGTCGAGGGCGCGCAGATCGTCGACACGCAGTTCATCCCGGGCGGCCCGGCGGCCTCGCAGGTCTCCATCAAGCAGTCCGGCACGAACGGCGGCGGCTTCATGGGCGTCAACTCGGCGCACCCGCTTGAGAACCCCTCGCCGTGGACGAACCTCGTCGAGATGATCTCGCTGCTGCTCATCCCCGTCGCGCTGTGCTTCACGTTCGGCCAGGGCGTCGGCAACAAGAAGCAGGGCGTGGCCATCTTCCTGGCCATGTTCATCATGCTCGTGGCGTTCTTTGCCGTCATCGTCGTCAGCGAGCAGGCGGGCACGCCCCAGCTTGCCGACAACGGCGCCGTGAACATCTCGGCGACTGACGGCCAGGCCGGCGGCAACATGGAGGGCAAGGAGACGCGCTTCGGCATCATCACGTCCTCCACGTGGGCCAGCTACACGACGGCTGCCTCCAACGGCTCCGTCAACTCCATGCACGATTCGTACACGCCCATGGGCGGCCTGATCACGATGCTCCAGATGGAGCTCGGCGAGGTCATCTTTGGCGGTACGGGCTGCGGCCTGTACGGCATGCTCGCCTTCGCCATCCTGACCGTGTTCATCGCCGGCCTCATGGTGGGCCGCACGCCTGAGTTCCTCGGCAAGAAGATCGAGCCGTTCGAGATGAAGTGGGCTGCGCTGGCCTGCCTGGCCACGCCCATCGTCATCCTCGTTGGCTCCGGCATCGCCGCGCTCGTGCCCTCCGTGGCCGACTCGGTGAACTCCGCCAACGTCGGTGGCCCGCACGCCTTCTCCGAGCTGCTGTATGCCTACAGCTCCGGCGGCGGCAACAACGGTTCCGCGTTCGCTGGCTTCAACGCCAACACCGTGTTCCTGAACATCACGATCGGCCTCGTCATGATCTTCGCCCGCTTCCTGCCCATCGTCGCCATCCTCAAGATCGCCGACTCGATGGGCCGCAAGAAGAAGCTGGCCGAGACCGCCGGAACGCTGTCCACGACGAACGGCATGTTTGTGTTCCTGCTTATCCTCGTCGTGCTGCTCATCGGCGCCCTGAGCTTCTTCCCCGCCCTGGCGCTCGGCCCGCTGGCTGAGTTCTTCACCTGCGTCATCTAAGGAGGTCATACGCAATGTCTCATAGCAAAACTACGAGTACGGGAAATGCCCTCCACGATAAGAAGATGGTGACCCGGGCCATTCGCGACTCGTTCGTCAAGCTCAACCCCAAGACGCAGGCCGAGAATCCCGTGATGCTGCTCGTGTACATCTCGGCCATTCTGACGACGATCCTGTTCGTCATCTCGCTGTTCGGCGTGAAGGATGCCGACGCGTCCACGGGCTACATCCTGGCCATCGCCATCATCCTGTGGTTCACGGACATCTTCGCGAACTTCGCCGAGGCCATCGCAGAGGGTCGCGGCAAGGCGCAGGCCGACTCGCTGCGCGCCGCCAAGAAGGACGTCGACGCCAACAAGATTCCGTCGGTCGACAAGCGCGACCAGGTGAGTGTCGTGCCGTCTGCCTCGCTGAAGAAGGGCGACCTCGTCATCGTGAAGGCTGGCGAGCAGATCCCCGGCGACGGCGAGGTCATCGAGGGCGCCGCGTCCGTCGACGAGTCCGCCATCACCGGCGAGTCGGCCCCCGTTGTGCGCGAGGCCGGCGGTGACCGCTCGGCCGTAACCGGCGGCACCACGGTGCTGTCCGACTGGATCGTCGTGCGCATCACGAGCGAGTACGGCGAGAGCTTCCTCGACAAGATGATCGCCATGGTCGAGGGCGCCGCCCGCAAGAAGACGCCCAACGAGCTCGCGCTGCAGATCTTCCTCGTGGCGCTGTCCATCATCTTCGTGCTCGTCGTCATGTCGCTCTACGGCTACTCGCTGTTCTCGGCCAACCAGATGGGCATGGCCAACCCGACATCCATCACGGTGCTCGTCGCCCTGCTCGTCTGCCTGGCGCCCACGACGATCGGCGCCCTGCTGTCCGCCATCGGCATCGCCGGCATGAGCCGCCTCAACGAGGCCAACGTGCTGGCCATGTCGGGCCGCGCCATCGAGGCTGCCGGTGACGTCGACATTCTCATGCTCGACAAGACCGGCACGATCACGCTGGGCAACCGTCAGGCGAGCCGCTTCGTGCCCGTCGACGGCGTGAGCGAGCAGGAGCTCGCCGACGCGGCGCAGCTGTCCTCGCTGGCCGACGAGACGCCCGAGGGCCGCTCCGTCGTCATCCTCGCCAAGGAGCAGTACGGCCTGCGCGGCCGCACGCTCGAGGACAAGGGCATGGAGTTCATCCCGTTCACGGCCAAGACGCGCATGTCCGGTGTCGACTTCGACGGCAACGAGATCCGCAAGGGTGCTGCCGACGCCGTGCGCACGTACGTCGAGGCTGCGGGCGGCACGTACAGCAAGGAGTGCGACGAGGTCGTTAAGAGCATCGCCAACGAGGGTGGTACGCCGCTCGTTGTGGCGAAGAACCACAAGGTGCTCGGCGTCATCCACCTCAAGGACATCATCAAGCAGGGCGTCCAGGAGAAGTTCGCCGACCTGCGCAAGATGGGCATCAAGACGATCATGATCACGGGCGACAACCCCCTGACGGCTGCCGCCATCGCCGCCGAGGCCGGCGTCGACGACTTCCTCGCCGAGGCCACGCCCGAGGGCAAGCTCGATATGATCCGCGACTTCCAGAAGAAGGGCCACATGGTTGCCATGACGGGCGACGGCACGAACGACGCCCCCGCCCTGGCCCAGGCCGACGTCGCCGTTGCCATGAACACGGGCACGCAGGCGGCCAAGGAGGCCGGCAACATGGTCGACCTCGACTCGAGCCCCACGAAGCTCATCGACATCGTGCGCATCGGCAAGCAGCTTCTCATGACGCGCGGCTCGCTGACGACGTTCTCCATCGCCAACGACCTCGCCAAGTACTTCGCGATCATCCCGGCCCTGTTCCTGGGGCTCTATCCGGGCCTGGACGCGCTGAACATCATGAAGCTGACGTCGCCGACGAGCGCTGTGCTGTCCGCGCTCATCTACAACGCGCTCATCATCGTGGCGCTCATCCCGCTGGCGCTGAAGGGCGTGAAGTATCGCGAGGTCCCGGCTGGCAAGCTGCTCTCTCGCAACCTGCTGGTCTACGGTCTGGGTGGCATCATCGCGCCGTTCATCTGCATCAAGATCATCGACATGATCCTGACGGTCTGTGGTCTGGCGTAAGGAGGAGTTGAGACCATGTTCAAGAACGTACTCGTCCGCGCCATCACGACGTTCGTGCTGTTCAGCATCGTCTGCGGTATCGTGTTCACGCTCGTCATGACCGGTATCTCGCAGCTGGTGTTCAACAAGCAGGCCAACGGCTCCATCATCGTGGGCAACGACGGCGTGGCCTACGGCAGCGAGCACCTGGGCCAGGAGTTCACCGACGATGCCCACCTGTGGGGCCGCCCGATGAGCTACGACGTCAACACGTACACCGACCCCGACGGCAACATCGCCGTGTACGCCGGCCCGTCCAACGCCTCGCCCTCGACGCCTCAGTATCAGGAGACGATCGACGAGCGCGTCCAGGCACTGAGGGAGGCCAACCCCGACACGACGATGGACCAGATCCCGGTCGACCTCGTGACGATGTCCGGCTCGGGCCTCGACCCCGACATCTCGCCTGACGCGGCGGAGTACCAGGTGCCGCGCATTGCCAAGGCGCGCGGCATCAGCGAGGACGAGGTGCGCGCCGTCATCGAGAAGTGCACGGACGGCCGCTTCCTCGGCGTGTTCGGCGAGCCGACCGTCAACGTGCTCAAGGTGAACCTGATGCTCGACGGCAAGATTGACGCGTAGGAGCGGATAGGCGAGACATCTCGCCAATGCATGTGGCACCAACGGGGCGGGGCGCTCTCCAGGGGGAGGGTGCCCCGCCCCTTTTTGCGCGGCTTCTGCCTCGCGCGTGCTCAAATACTGCTTTTGAGGTCGTGCTGTGGCCAAAAGGGGTGAGGTATGCGAGTCCAGTTATGCTTCGCTGTCCCATCTGGTCCTGAGGTTGAAGACGCGACCTGCGGTTTTGTGCTGCTTGGGCATCTGCGGGGGACATGTTGGGCGGGATTGCGCCCCTGCGGCCTCGCATAGCTCGTTTTTTTGACCAGCCGGGAGCCTCTTTTCCAGTCTCTGCGCGCTAAACTGCAGTCTCGGCGGGCAAGCCGTGCCGCTCGGGGCTCGCTGGAGCTGGGCACGGCACGGAGAAGGGGCACGGCATGACAGGTTGGGCAGGCACGGACCGCGCGGGGTTCTTCGCGCGCGTGTACGATGCGGTCGAGCAGATCCCCTGCGGCATGGTCGCCACGTATGGCCAGATCGCCCGCCTCGTGGGCGCACCGCGCAACGCCCGCTTCGTCGGCTACGCGCTGCACGGCAACCCACGGCCGTGGGTGCCGGGAGCTGTTGGTAATCCGGCGGAGGGCTCCGGTACGCCGTGCCATCGCGTCGTATTCGCCGACGGGCGCATCTGCGAGGGTTTTGCGTTTGGCGGCCCCGATGTCCAGCGTACCCTGCTCGAGGCCGAGGGCGTCCCGTTCCGCGATGCCACCCACGTCGATCTCGCCGCCTGCCGCTGGCCAGTGGGGGCGTAGCTGCTCCGGTTGCCCGAGACGCATATCGGGCAGATAGAACCTTCCGAAACGGTAATGTTTGGCCACTGAGGTCAGGCGTCCGGGTACAATGCGGAGGAGGGAGGGCAGCCCGGCTGGTGCAAGCGGGCTCCAAAGGCGCCGGGGGTGGGCATGGGTTCGAGCGAAAAAGGGCCGGGAGCCGCTCGGCGTGGCCATGTCTCCTCGGCGGAGGTTGCCCCGGTGCCCTCTCGACCTGGCTCTGGCGCCAAGCTCAAAAAGAAGCCGTTCAAGCGTCGCATTTTCTTCGCTTCCATCGTGGCGGTTCTCGTTGCTGCCCTGTGTATCTGCGCCGTGCTCGTCATTCGTTCCATCCAGGAGCGCCACGGCCTCGCAGCCGTCGCGGACCCCATCGTGGTGCTGAATCCCGACGGCCCGGGAGCGACGCAGCGCGCGTTTTCCGCCGAGCTTTCCTATGTCGACATCGCCTCGGGAGACGTTCCCACCACGACGACCGTCAACTGGGACGACGACTGGTTCTTCCGGGACTCAACCGCCTATAACCAGCAGCTCGCCACGACGTGTGCCGTGCTGTCGGCCATCGCCAACGCGGAGTCCGACTACTACCAGGCCTCCACGAACGCGCCCGCCTATATGGAGGAGGCGCTGGCGCAGCTTGGATTCGACAGCGTGTCCACGACATCGTATCGCTACCGCAGCGAGGTCGTGGACGAGGTGCTCGACGCAGTGACGAGGGGAACGGACGTCGTCGCGTACTCTCTGGCCACGAAGCACCTGCGATCTTCTGACGGCCGGGAGCGGACGCTCGTCATGGTCGCGGTGCGCGGTTCGTACGGCTCGGAGTGGATCAGCAACGTCAACCTGGGCGCGTCGGCGGCCCATGACACGGGCGAGAGCGACCACTTGGGTTTCTCGAAGGCCGCCCAGAGCGTCATCGACGACGTGAGCGAGCGCGCGGGGGAGCTGGCAGCGCAGGGCCAGGACGTGGCGCTGCTGTTCTGCGGGCACAGCCGAGGAGGGGCCATCGCCAACCTCGCGGCTTCCTATGCCGACGACATCGCCCACGAGAGGCACGCGCTAGCGCCGCTCGACGCCATCTACGCGTACACGTTTGCGACGCCGCAGGTCACAAGGGCCGCCAACACGGCCGACACCCTGTACGACAACATCTTCAACGTGCTGAACCCCTCCGACCTTGTGCCGCGATTCCCCCTGGAGACGTGGGGCTACCATCGCTACGGGACGGACGTGTGGCTTCCCGGGATCGGTGACGCTGGGTTTGCCGAGGCGTATGCGGGGATGCAGGTCCACTACCTGCACAACGTGGGGGCGGTGAATCCGAGCGATCCCAACGACCGCTTCGAGGTCGACGAGCTCGTCGAGAAGTTCGCGCGCGACATCCCATCGGTCGACGCCATCGTGTCGCCGCGCTCGCTGTGGTCCATCGCCACGGGGCTCTTCCACGACATCGATGTCGTGCGCGTGCTGTGCAGCCACTACCCGGGCACGTACATCGCGTGGTTGCAGGCCACCGCCGAATCCGCAGGGGACGCGCTGGAGGATTCCCAATAGCGGGACGCCTCGGGGTGTATCCCGGGGCGTCCCGCGAGCGCTAGTGCGGTTCGGGGGCCGCGAAACCGTGCTTGGCGGCGTAGGCTCGCTGAATGGCCTCGGCAAGCTGTGGAAGCTGCGCGTGCTCGAAGGCATAGCGCACGACCTGGGGCTGTGCCGTATCGGCGGGATCAGGCTGCTCGACGCGGACAAACGCAATGTCGACGGTATCGTAGCCGCTGGCGAGCGTGGCGTAGGCGTAGCACTGCGCCTGGAGGCGGTGCTTGGCCTCGAGCTGCCCGGGTGTTTCGTCGGGCGAGCCTCCCGTTTTGTAATCAACGATGAACGCGCGTGTCGTTTCGTCCGTGCACAGCAGGTCGATGGCGCCGTTGAGGTAGAGCGGCTCGCCGGTGGGGCCGTCGACGTGGGCGAACAGCGGGGCCTCGGCCTGCACGCGCGCGTGACGGTAGGCCTCGCGGGCCACGTCTGAGTTCGCCCAGCGCGTCAAAGCCTCTCGCAGGCGGGGCAGCGCGTCATCCGCGAGGCCCCACGTGCGAGCTAGAGTGCGCAGTCGGTCGTCGTCGGGCGTGAGCTGGGCGAGGGGAAGGCCGGGTGCTGCGTCACCTGGTAGCGTCCGGGCCTGCTCCGCCATCCACTGTGCAGCGGCGTGGAACGTCGATCCGAACGCCGTCGGATCGGCCCGGTTGGACGTCGCTTCCGCCTGAGCTACGGCATCGGAGGGCGATGCGCCGTCCTCGTCGTCCACTTGCGGCGCGGGCTTACCCCGGCCTGTCTCGTCGGGGTCGCTCGCGGCGCTGTCGTGATCGGGCGCGAGGTAGGAGTAGGAGATGAGGCCTGCCTGCGCCGATGGGGCGGGCTGCACGCGCGGCCGCACCTCGTCGATGCGGATGTACTCGGGGACGAGCACGGTAACCGGGGCTTGCTCGCCCAGGCCCTCATCTGCCGTGCCGAGGTATTCGTCGAGCTCGATTTCGCCGACCTGCCCGTCGCCCAGCTGCGCGCCGCAGAGCGTCACGGGGCCCGCGGCGTCCTCGCAGGTGCTGGCCAGGTGCTCGCAGGCGATGCACACGCGGTGGTCCGGCGTGAACGCGGCGTCGAACGCGTAGCCCTCAGGTAGCGTTGCGAGGTCGTTGTCTGGCCCCGCTATGCCACGTCGCACGTCGTCGAACGCAGCGGGGTAGAACGACGCGTCGTCCTTTTGGGAGCTCTTGGGCCGGTTGTTGGGGTGCGCCGCGACGATGAGCGCCTCGCGCGGGCGCGTCATGCCAACGTATGCCTTGCGGTGCATCTCGGCGAGCTCGCCGGCGCTGGCACGCGCCTTGATCGCGCGTGCAAACTGGGTGGCGGACTCGGCCTCGCAGGGGTCGTCGGGATCGGAGGCGGGCGCCTCGCCGGCGTTCTCGGCAGCTGCCGCGTAGACCTTGGCGAGTTGGGCGCCGTAGTCCTTCATGCGATCTGCCAGCGGGGAGAATGCTCCGGCATCCGAGCAGGAGCGTCCGGGGCCGAGCGTGAGGCAGAGCCGGTCGCCGACCGTCTCGATGGCCAGCTTGGCGGAGGAGACGACGCCCTTGTAGAACTCTGCCATGGCGACGATGGGGAACTCGAGGCCCTTCGACGCGTGGATCGTCATGAGGCGCACGGCGTCCTGACCGGCCACGTTCAGCGCGCCGGGGGCCTCTTTCATGCCCTCGGCGAACTTTGTGCGCAGGCGGGCGGCAACGGATGCCATGGAGCGCGGGGCCTGGGGGTCGTCCGCGAAGCCCTCGACGAGGCGCAATGCCTTGAGGACGTTGGCGGCGACGGCCATGCCTTGTTCGTCCACGGTCCCGGCGGGCCCGGTGCCCCGCAGCCGGTCGAGCCATCCCGACGAGAGCACGGCGTCGGAGAGCACGCGCGCGGGGTTGTCGCGCCCGCAGCGCTCGGCTGCCTCGCGCAGCACGGCGGAGGCGAGGCGTACTCGCGGCGAGGGGTCGGACGCCCCACGTGCGCGCAGGCCCTCCCAGAAACCGCGCGAGCCGCCGCTAGGCCGCGTCGCGAGGCGAAGGAGCTCGTCGGGGGAGAGGCCGAACATGTCGCTAGCGAGCACGGCACCCAGGGCCCCATCGTCGTCCGGGTTGGCGACGGCGCTTGCGAGCTGGCAGATGACCTGGGCCTCGGGAGCTCGGCCGAACGTCGAGCCTCCCGCGACGACGCAGGGGATGCCCTCGTCACGCAGGGCTTGCGCGTAGACGTCGGCCTTGGACATCGTGCCGAGCAGGATGACCATGTCTCCCCAGCGCCGGTTCGTGCTGGTATTGTCGTGCAGCTCAAGGAAGCGCCGCGCGATGGCTGTGGCCTCGACGGGCAGGCGTCTGCTCGCCGAGAACGGCCCTTTGCTCGGGCCGGTCGTCAGCGCGATGTCGATGCGGGGGACGCCGGGCGCGAACGGGTTGGCCTGCTCGTGGCCCTCGTCGTATGTGAGCCTGATGAAGTCGTCCGTGCCGAACACGTCGTCCTGCGAGAAGATCCGGTTGACGAACTCGATGATGTCGCCGTGCGAGCGCCAGTTCTTGCCGAGCTGCTCCTGCTGGGCGTTGTAGGCGGTACAGAGCTTCGCCTGGAACGCGCCGTACGTCTCGACGTCGGCGCCGCGGAAGCGGTAGATGCTCTGCTGCTTGTCGCCGACGACGCACAGGCGGTTGTGACGACCCTCCTCGCCGCCGTCGAGAAAGCCGATGATGTCGATCTGCAGCTGACTTGTGTCCTGGAACTCGTCCACCATGACGAGGCGGAAGCGGTTGCGGTACTCGTCGGCGATGCCGGCCTCGTTGCGCTCGAACGCCCGCAGCGTGCGGAGCAGCAGGTCGTTCTGGTCGAGCACGCCGCGCGCCGCCTTCTTTGCCTCGAAGCGCTCGCTGGCGCGGCGGGCGAGTCCGACGAGCTGACGCAGCGGCACGCGGGCGATGCCCAGGGCGCACTCATAGCATGCCGTGTCGTAGGCAAGGCGGAAGCCGACGTAGACGCTCTCGTCCCCGCACTTCTTGGACCACCTGCCAAACGAGGGACTGAACGCCGCGAGCACGCCGGCGACGTCGGCATAGCCAAGCGAGCGCCGGTCGAGCAGGTCTCGCAGGGCTGGCAGGCCGTTCGGAGCCTCGCAGGCCTCGCGGGCCTTGGCGGCGACGGTCGCTTTCGCGTTGCCCTTGATGTCAAAGCCGTGGGCGAGGAGGTGGCCGTAGAACTCCTCCGTCGCGTGCAGCGCGGCCTGGGCCACGTCGCGCGGGCTTGCCGGATCGGGGCCGAGCACGACGGCGTCGAGGCCTCCGCGCACGTTGGCGGCGTCGTTGACGAGGCGCTCGACCATGGCGCCGATGACGCTGTCGCCCGTCGAGCGCTCGTACTCGTCGAAGAGCGCGGCGTAGTCCTGCTCGACGACGCTCGAGGGCCCGTTCCCCTCGGCCTCCGATGCTTCGCCGTCCTCGTCTTGGTTGGCGGCCCTGCGCAGCGAGACCTCCGCTATGACCTCGTTGATGGCTTCGCGCAGAAGGGCGGTGCGGTCCGTGTCATCGAGCAGGCCGAAGCGCGGGTCGAGCCCGAGCTCCAGAGCGCGCTCGTGCAGTATGCGGGAGCACATGCCGTGGATGGTGCTGATCCACGACGCGTCGACGGCGAGCGCCTCTTCGGACAGGCCCTCGGCGCGCAGCGTCGAGCGCACGCGGGCCTTGATCTCGCTGGCGGCCTTCTCGGTGAACGTGATGGCGAGCACCTGGTCGATGCCCGTGACGCTCGACTCGCTGGGGTTTAGCAGAGCGTAGGCGATGCGCTGCGTGAGCATGAACGTCTTGCCCGAGCCGGCGCCGGCCGACACGACGAGCGGTCGCCCGGAGCACGTGACGCAGGCGCGCTGCTCAGGTGTGAACTTGGAGAGATCCATCTACCTCACCCTCTTCGGGCAGCTCGTCAGCGGGCACGTGTCGCAGGACAGCGCGCCAAAGCGTGGGCGCGGCTCTATGTCGCCGTCGCGCATGCGGCAGACGGCCTCGGTCGCGACGTCCTCGACGTGTGCGAGCAGCGCGAGAAAGCCGCTCTGGCCGTCGGGCAGGGGCTGCACGAGCACGTCCTGGCTCAGCGCACCGCCCCTCTCCGGAAGCAGTGCTGCGCCTCCCGGGGCGAACGCTTCGGGATCGGCGAAGCCCTTGACGAGCGGCTTTGCGTAGGAGAGATAGAGGGCGCCGCGGGGCGTGAGCTGCTCCCGGTCGCTGCCGCGCATGAGCGCCGTCGCATACATGAGCGCCTGCGAGTGCAGGGGGAGCAGCGGGTCGGTGCCCTCGGGCAGCTCCTCTTCGCCCCGCTTGGGCCGGGGCAGCTCGTAGCCCGCGCCCAGGCCGCCCTTGTAGTCGATGACGAGCGCGTGGCCCTCGCCATCCACGTCGACGCGGTCGATGGTGCCGTGCAGTCGCACGCCGGCATAGGGGACGTCCGCCTGCCCCGTGGGCTCTCCGCTTGCGCGGTCGACGGGGTCGCCGAACTTCCATTCGTGGTGCAGCGGCACGTAGGCGGCGGGTAGGAGCGCGTCGCGGCGGATACAGTCGTGCAGGTCGCGGCGGATGCTCGCGAACACCTGCTCCTCCAAGGGCGTGGCGGCGACGAGCGTGAGGTTGTCCTGGGGGCCCGTCCCTCGCGCGGCAGCAAGAGATTCGGCGCGCGCCTCGTCGAAGCAGGCATCGAGCAGGGCGTCTGCCTCCCTGAGCGCGTCGCTGCCCTCGCGGGCGTCCGCCGATATGCGCGCCATGCCGGCGTCCGTGGCGAGCCTCGTGTGGAACAGCTGCAGCACGCGGTGGCAGAACCGGCCGCGCGCCAGCGGGTCGAACGCGGCGTCGGGGGCGTCGGTCGGGAGGCGCCGCTCGAAGAACCAGCGGGCGGGGCAGCTGAGGTAGAGCTCGAGGCTGCTCGGCGACAGGACGAGGTCGTCGCGGGCGAGCAGGGCGGCCGAGTCCTTGTCAGCGAGCAGCAGCTGTGCCGCGGCCATGGGGAGGACCGCGCGGTCGAGCGCTCCGACAGGGCTTGCGAGCTGCGCGAACTCCTCCTCGCCGATGGCGGGGGCAACGGCGGCATCCTCGCCCGCCTGGGGCGCCTCCGCTGCAGACCAGGCGGCAAGCGGCAGACCCGTGCGCTTGTCCAGGTCGTCCTGCGCGGTGATGTCGGTGCGATAGCAGTCCACGGTCTCCTCGTACAGCGCGGAGGGGCGCAGCGGCTCGGCGCGCTCGTCGCACAGCGGCCGCTCGAGCACGAATGCCTCGGTTGCGGCCTCGAGCGCTGCCATGAACTCCCAGCGCAGCTCATCGGTGGCGCGGGCGGGTGCCGGCAGGCCGAGCTTGCCGAGCAGGGCGCTTGCGGCGTCGGAGCGATCGGAGAACGGGTAGTCGTCGGCCGTGAGGTCGCAGGCGATGACGGCGCGGGCGTCCTGGCCGGCGACGTCGCGCAGGCGCATGAGACGCACGGCGTTGGGGTTCTGCTTGAGCACGGTGGCCTCGCGCATGGCGTCAAGCGAGTTGGGTGGGACGCTGAGCCGGCTCGTGCGCACGCTGGCGCCGTCCATGAGCCGGGCGATGGCGTCTGAGCTGACGGGGATGGGGCCGGCGAGTTCCGTGGCGACGCTGACGCGGTGGGCGAGCGAAGCGAGGCCGGGCTCGTCGCGCAGCAGGTCCGCCTGGGAGAGCACCCCCTGCTTCTTGCTCGCGCGTACGAGGGCGCTCACGGCGTCGCTCACGCTGCCAGAGCGCAGGGCTGCGATGGCGCTGCGGGCGACGGCCGAGGCCCCGGCGAGCCCGGCGAGCAGGTCGGAGGCGCTGGCGAGTCGGTTGGCGCGCCAGGCGGCGTCCAGGACGTGGGCTTGCTTGTGGGCCTCCTTGTCCGAGACACCGAGCAGGGGGTTGAGCGCGAGGTCGCTGGCGAGCGGCACGAGGTCGGGCGCGGACGCCTCCGGCGAGGCGAGCGCCTCGGTCTCGACGAGACGCACGAGCCCTGCGAGCGCACGCCCGGCGTTCGTGAGCGCGAGTGGCTCGATGCCGGCCGCGACGCAGGCGATGTCGGCGCATGCGAGGCGGCCCGAGAGCGCGTCGGCGAGCGCGAGGGGGTCGGCGCAAGCTATGACGATGTCGCGCGGGGCGATGCCGGTGCCGCGCAGGCGGACGATCTCGCGGGCGAGAGCTTCACTGCGGGCGTAGCGGCCGGCGGGCAGCACAAAGCGCACGGTGCCGGTTGGGACGACGGTGGGCGCGGAGCTTGGCTGGAACAGCGCGTGACGAAGGGCGGCGAGCTCCGGGCTGGGTGCGACTGGCTCGGTAGAGGTTTTCGGGGCTGCCGCGCGGGGCACGCTTGCTGTGCTCGGTGGCTCTTCGGCACGCACGAGCCGCACGGAGAGTCCCTGACGCCCCACGAGCCCTTCGACGAGCCCGCGAAGCTTTGCGTATGCCGGGTGGAGTCGCTCGAGCAGTTCGCCCAGGGCCGCGCGAGCATCATCGCTCATTGCGGCGGCGCCATCATGGCCTGCGCCCGCAAGGCTGCCTGACGCGGCGTCGTGGGCTGCAGCCGTCGCAGTTGTCCCCGCCGACTCGTCCGGAGCTAGGGCGTCGTCGCAGCTCGCGGCGCTCCCGTTGGCGCGCGCGACAAGCTGCGCCATCTCGGCCCGGGCCGCGTCGTCCTCGCTCTGCTCGCGCCAGCGGATGACGAGCGTGGCTCCCTCGTGGCGAGCGGCCGCTGCGATAAGGGACTCCTGCACGGCGCCCAGCTCGCTGACGTCTTCGAGCAGCAGGTGACTCCAGCCCGCGTCGCCCATGGTGTCAGGCAGGCTGGCTAGGGCGGCGCTGCGCTCGACCAGGCCGTGCTCGGAGAGCAGACGCGCGTAGATGTGGCAGATGTCGAGAAGCTCGAGCTGGGCTTCGCTGAGGCGCTCGGTGTCCAGGGCGACGCCCCGGTCAAAGGCGAGCGTGCCGGTGGCGGTGCGAACCATCGACTCGACGCAGCCCACGATGCCACGGGAGTCTGCAGGCAGGTGAGACGTCCGGGGGCGCGCTTCGCCAATGGCCTGGAGCACAAGGGCGCGGCGCTCTGCTGAGAAGGCCGGCGTGCGCCCGTCGCCGAACAGCGCCCAGCGTTCGAGCGCCCACTCGTCGAGCGTCGTGACCGGCGTGCCGAGCAGGGGGGATCCCGCGGCGGCGAGGCGCTTGGCCGTCTGGGTGGCGCGCCGCGCGTCGGGTAGCACCCGGGCGACGCGCATGCCCTGTGCGAGCAGCGCCTCCATGGCGCCGTCGGTTGCGGTGCGCACACTCTCGTTCGATGGGCCTGCCAGCACGAGTGTGATGCCCGGCCCTCCGATGATGGCTCTGTTTCCGGTCGTTTCTTTCACGCCGCGTCCTTCCGGCTTTCGTGCGATCCTTTGCTTCGCGTCCGATTCTACTGCCCCGTTGCGACAGAAACCGCACTG
Organism: Coriobacteriia bacterium; assembly: GCA_018368455.1. Lineage (NCBI taxonomy): Bacteria > Bacillati > Actinomycetota > Coriobacteriia > Coriobacteriia bacterium. Next base: position 38,199 of record JAGZEG010000008.1, on the reverse strand, counting down.
CCGTGGTTATGACCGGAAGGCGTGATGGGCAAGATTCGCGGCATAAACTGCGCTGCCGTCTCCGTGTTTTGAACCTGCCGTATCGGTCGGCTCTCAGGTCAGTCCACGGTAGTCAGTGCGGCCCCGTACTCCGTTCGCACGACGCTCACACGCCCGTTGTCATCCACGAGCAGGAGACTCCCGTCACCGATGGGCGTGCCGTTGCGATACGTCGAGAACGTGTCGCATGCCCAGAGCTCGGGTAGGTCGGGGTGGCGCTCATCATCGAGCAGACGCGTGCACGTCGTCATAGGTGTGTGCCCCACGATCTGCCGCAAGCCGGGCAGGTAGTCGGCGGCGAGCTCCGTGGCGTCGGCCCAGAGGGGGCCGGGCGTCCCCCAGCCGCCGCGCGCCGGGCCGGTCGCGCCAAGACGCCGGAAGTTCTCGCGATCCCCACTTTCCAGCATCTTGTTGAGCTGACGGGCGATTTGGTTGGCCGCAGGTTCTGCTGTGGATGGCTCCCATGTCAGGCAGCTCCGCGCCCACGCCTCCGTAAGGCCTGCGTGCGTCGCGAGTATGTCGTCGATGTCCGTGGCGATGACGACGCCGAGCTCGTAGAGCAGGCGCTGCACCTCGAGCCGGATCCATGGCCGCATGCCCGGCGTGTCCGGCCCGCCGACGTAGGCGAAGTCGTGGTTGCCCATGAGGACGTCGACGCGCACGCCCGACAGGCGCAGCTCGCCCACCCACAGCGCCATCTGCGCGAGCTCGCTGAGCGCGTCGGCGTCGGTCGCGCCCCAGTCGTCAGTCACGTCGCCGCACAGAACGACGCGTCTGGCGCCCGCCTGCTCCATGGCCTCATCGACGAGCGGAAGGACGCGCGACTGCTTGAGATGCAGGTCGCCCACAACGATGGTTCGCATGCGTATCTCCTATCCGCGCGGGATGGGCTCGCTCCCTGCTCGTAGGATTTTCAGGTAATCCTCGTATAGGTACTCTCGGTAGCGCTGCTTGCGGGTATCGCGCTGACAAAGGATTCCTAGTTCGCAAAACTCTCGCACGAGGTTCGAGACGGACGTGCGGGACAGCTCTATGCGGCTGGCGATGAACGCTATGTCGGCGATGGGATTGCGCTCAAGAAGGTCAAGCAAATTCAGAGCGTTGGATGCGCCGCGGGCGAAATGTTCCCTGATGATACGTTCGTTTTGCGCGTGCAGCTCGACGAGCTCCCGCATCGAGTTGCCCGCATCGACTGCGCTATCGAGGAGACATTGGCAGAAGAATCTGATCCACTCTGCATAATCGCCCTGCATGCGGACGCGCATGAGCTGGCTGTAGTATTCGGTCCGTCGTGCCTTGAGTTGGTAGGACGGATAGAGACATGCTGTTTTAAGAACGCCATCGTTCACGAGGGACAGCACGATGAGCAGACGCCCCAAACGGCCGTTGCCATCGAGGAATGGGTGAATGGTCTCGAACTGGTAGTGTATGAGCGCTGCTTTGATGACTCCTGACGACAGGCGTGGTATATCAGCTTGCACTGGCATTCTAACGCAACTTTCTAACGGAAAATAGTTGTTATAGATGGTCGTGCACTTACAACGTAGGTAACGTGTTATTAGAGGGTGAGCACCTCCTGCTCGCAAGGACGTATAGACCGCTCGATTTGGGCCCTCACCTCCTCGCGTTTTGATCGCGGGAAGGATGGCGCGCCAGCTGTCGAGCGGTGCCACTGACGGCTATCATGTGGGGCACGGCCCGAAGGCCCCGACCGTTCCCGTCAGAAAGGCGTGCCTATGCCCAGCGTCGTCATCTTCGGCAGCGTCAATATGGACCTGTCTATCGAGAGTCCCCGCATGCCGGAAGCGGGCGAGACCATCACGGGCGGCGGCTTCATCACGAACGCCGGCGGCAAGGGCGCCAACCAGGCTGTTGCCTGCGCGCGCCTCGGAGCCCGGACAGTGCTCGTGGGCGCCGTGGGCCCCGACGCCTTTGGAGCTGAGCTGCGAGCGGGGCTTGAAGCTGCCGGCGTTGACTGCGCCCGGCTGCAGGCTCCCTCTGACGCGGCGACGGGCGTGGCCGTCATCCTGCGCTGCGAGGGCGACAACCGCATCATCTTGTCGCCCGGCGCGAACCACGTGCTGGACGGCCCGGCCGTTGCCCGATCGCTCGAGCAGGTCGCGTCGCCTGGCGACGTCTTCCTGACCCAGGGCGAGTGCGACTTCGACGCGACGCTCGCGGCCCTGCACGCTGCCCGCGAGCTCGGCATGTACACGGTGTTCAATCCCGCGCCCGTTCCCACGCGCTCCGTGCCTGACGCCGCGTGGGCCGACGTCGACCTCGTGTGCCTCAACGAGACGGAATGCGCCCTGCTGACGGGCATTGCGCCCGAGGGCGACGACGGAATTCGCAAGGCGGCCGAGCACCTGGCCGCGCACGGTGTCGGCACCGTTGTCATCACGCTGGGCTCGAGCGGTTCGGTCGCCTGGCACGACGGCACGCTGACCCGCGTCGCTGCCAAGCGCGCTGACGCCATCGACACGACGGCTGCGGGGGACACGTTCATCGGCGCGCTGCTTTCGGCTCGCGTGGCGGGACTGCCGCTCGAACAGGCGCTGCGCCGGGGCTCGGCTGCCTCGGCCATCGCGGTCACCCGCCTGGGTGCCCAGCAGTCCATCCCGACGCTCGCCGAAGTACACGAGCATTTTAACGACCCCTCGCTGTAAGGAGAGCCCGCATGACGAACCCCGAAGCCCCCAAGAAGAAGCTCATCCTCGACCTGGACACCGGCATCGATGACACGCTGGCCATCGCTTACGCCCTGGGCAGCGAAGAAGTCGAGCTCATTGGCATTACCGGCACGTTCGGCAACGTCCTCGTCGACACGGGTGTGCGCAACAGCCTCGCCGTGCTCGACCTGCTCGGACACCCCGAGGTCCCGGTGTACCGCGGCGTCGACCACCCCCGCGCGGCCGACTCGTTCAGCCTGTTGCCCATCATCCACCACATCCACGGGCGCAATGGCATCGGCAACTGCGAGATTCCCGACTCAACGCGCGCGCCGCAGCCCGGCTCGGCCGTCGACTTCATCATCGAGGCGGCCCACGCGTACGGCCCCAACCTGCTCTACGTACCGACGGGTCCGCTCACGACGCTGGCTGCCGTGCTCGACATCGAGCCTGACATTGCGCAAACGGGCATGCAGGTCACGCTGATGGGCGGTGCACTTGCCGTGCCGGGCAACGTGACGCCGTGCTCCGAGGCCAACATCGCCAACGACCCCGAGGCGGCCGACGTCGTGCTGCGCTCGAGCCTGCCGACGACGATGGTCGGTCTCGATGTGACATTGCAGGCCATGCTGCCCAAGACGGAGACGGCCGCTTGGCGTGCCATCGGCACCCCCGCCGCGCGCTTCCTCGCCGATATGACCGACTTCTACATCGACTTCTACACGAGCCGCGACCCCTACATGGTCGGCTGTAGCCTGCACGACCCGTTGGCTGTCGCCACGGCCATCGACCCCACGCTCGTCGGGACGCTCGACATCAACCTGATGGTCGACCTCGAAGGGGCCGAGCGAGGCCGCACGATCGGCAACCCCGAGCTGCTGGCCAACCCGCACAAGACGTCGAAGGCTGCGCTCACCGTCGATGCCGAGCGCTTCCTGCGCGAGTTCGTCGCCCGCACGACGCGCGCCCTCAAGGCCGCACCGGCCTGCTAGCCCTCTCCGACGCGCCCGTGCCTCGGACTCCCGGGGCGTGGGCGCGCGCTTACGTCGAGTGTGGGCTGACTCGGTTGTCTTTCGAAAAAACCTTCGAGTTGAACGCGGTTGTTACCTGCGGTTTTGTTGCAAAACCCTCAACCTCGCACAAAAAGAGACGCCAGTCAGCCCACACTCGACGCGGGGGTGGACGCTGCTTTCGAGGCCTCCTGTATCAAGTGTCATACGGGTTACTCTAATTGTCTCTAATGTCAGTAAAAACTTACTTATAGTTCAATAATCCGCTTCCTTAAGAAAAAGGTGTGGAGGAAAGAGGTATGTTCCGTGGCCCCTCGCTGAGTTTGCCGATCTCGTTCTCGCGCCTCAATTGTGGTCTTATAATCCCGACTGTGCCGATAGGCAGACTCGGTTATCTGCCTCCCGTACGCGGGCATCTGAGATCGGTGTCCCTTGTGAGCAAGGGCGAGCGCAAGGGGGTGTCCCGTGGAAGATCCGAGTTCCAGTAGATGCGTCCGGTTATTCGGGACACCGTCGCCTGTGATGAACGCTTGCATCTAGCAAAAAAGTCGTGCGGCTCCTCTACCACGTGCCGTCGTTTTTGCTGCATGCACTGACAATTGAGCGAGAGGCCGGCCGATTTTCGCATGCGTGTCGCGGAAATTGCGCTCCGTCTGCTGACGTAGGCCATCGTCCCTGGTTGACGGGGGAGTTTTCGGTGCAGTGACTGGCGCCGTCGCTTCTTCGTCGGTCTCCGTGTGGGCGAGGTGCAATACCTGCGGTGACGTGCGACTATCGCCTTCCTTTCGCGCAACGTTCCCCACGGGGTCCCGACGGTGTCCCGGATATTCGGACGCGCATATTCCCCCGGCTCCGCAACTCAATATGAACGAATTCGATGCATGAGGGGTCTTGGGCGGCGAGGCCCTTTGCGCAAAGGCCCGCACATCTGACGTCTGCGTACCCCCCGCGCGCATCTTTGCACGGCGAGGGTTCTGATATGGCCGAAAACCCCCGTTGTGAATCCCCGCTGTCGGCAAGGGTCTGCAGGTGCCCTATGGAACTGCAGGTAGGGAGCTCTCCGATATCTGGGAGTGGACGGCGCCGCCAGTTTTGGCATACATGACTGCGCCTTTTGCCCAAGTTTCCGCGCCTCGAGTGCACATCCGGCTTTTCGTATGGCGGTGACTGGCTCTTCGGGCCGTCTTGCTTCTTAGTACTTCCCATCGGCTCCGCTTGCCTTGAAGGCGCGGAGCTGCTCGGCGCAGGCGGTAGCGAAACGCTCGAGTGTGGCGAGGAACTGCTCCCGTTCGGCATCGCTGAGCTGGGCGAGCGCACTCACCTCGGCATCATTTGACGGCCCGACGATGCGCCGTGCGTACGCGAGCCCCTTCTCGGTGAGTCGCACTGCCTTGGCGCGGCGATCGTGGGGCAGAGGTACGAGCTCGACGATGCCGTCGCGGACGAACCCGGAGATGATGGCGTTCGTCGTCTGTTTGGGGAGCAGCGTGGCGGTGCAGATGGACTTCTGCGTGCACGCGGTGCCATCGAGTTGGTCGTTGTACACCTGGTCGAGGATGATGAGACTCGTGTACGAGATGCCTTGCAGTCGGGCGTATTGCTCGTAGACTGCGTTGAGGTCCTGCCAGATCCCCCAGAAGCGCCGGATGGGCTCCTGCTGCGGCATCTCTTTGTCGTGCAGCGAGGTCTCGTCTTTCGCCATGCGTCGGCTCCCGTCCGTTGTGCGCCCCTTCGATAGGCATCGCGTGTTGCGCCGCTGTATCCCGCGCCGCCGCACATCTGCGCAGTTGTGGGTAACGGTACTCCTTGACATGCGAGTACGTCCAGGTTATCGCACGCGCACAGTCCCTATTCTGACTTCTCGGTTGTGAAGATAGTCTCAAAATCAGACTAGAATTTCTCGCATTGGTATCAATCTCAGACTTTCTTGGGAACATGGAAGGCGTATTGGCCCGCCCGAGCAGCGGGTTTGCTCCAACGGAAAGAAAGGATCGCGTTCCCATGTCCGCCACCGATAGCTCCCTTGATCGTACGATGCCACGGGACGATGCCGGCGTCGTCGTTGAGATGCCACGTCCCAAGCTCATCGCTCTCTTCGCTGGCTTGCTCGTCGCCATGCTCGTGGCGTCGCTCGACCAGACGATCGTCTCGACGGCGCTGCCGACCATTGTGGGCGAGCTTAACGGCGCCGACCACATCCTGTGGGTCACGACGGCCTACGTGCTCGCCGCCACGCTCACGATGCCCGTTTACGGCAAGCTCGGCGACCTCATCGGACGCAAGGGCCTGTTCATCGGCGGCCTCGTGCTGCTGGCCGTGGGCTCTGCCGTCTGCGGTCTGGCGACGTCCATGCCCGCTCTCATCGCCGGTCGCGCCATCCAGGGCCTTGGCGGCGGTGGCCTCATGATCCTGGCGCAGGCCATCGTCGCCGACGTCGTCCCGGCACGCGTGCGCGGCGCGTATATGGGCGTTATGGGCGTGGCGTTCGCCGTTCCCATGGTGCTCGGCCCGCTGCTGGGCGGCTACTTCACCGACGTCGTTGGCTGGCGCTGGGCGTTCTGGATGAACCTGCCGCTCGTCGCGCTCTCCATCGTCGCGGCGATCGCGTGGCTGCCTCGTAGGAGCGTGCGTGGTCAGATCGGGCGGTTTGACACGTGGGGCATGGTGACGATGACGGTGTCGCTGACGTCACTCGTGCTCGTGACGTCGCTGGGAGGCACGACGCTTGCGTGGGACTCGCCGGCCATCATCGGCCTGGCCGTGGCGTGCGTCGTCTTTGGGGCGCTGTTCGTGCTGGCTGAGCGCCGCGCTGCCGAGCCCCTCATCCCGCTCGGGCTGTTCCGCAACCGCAACTTCGTGCTGACGACGCTGGCGGGCCTCGTCTCCATGCTCGCGCTCATGGGTGTTGTCTCGTACCTGCCGACGTACTTCCAGATCGTGCACGGCCTGTCGGCCACGGCCTCGGGCTTCATGGAGATGCCGGCTATGATCGCGGAGACGGCCGCCTCCATCGTGGCGGGCGTGCTCGTGAGCCGCGTGGGGCGCTACAAGGCACTTATGGTCGGAAGCTTTGCGGTGGCGGCGCTTGGCATGGGATGCCTGGCGACGATAGGCGTTGACACGTCGCTTCTGCTCATCGGGTTCTACCTGTTTGTGCTCGGTGTAGGCGTGGGCCTCAATATCGAGATCCTCGTGCTCATCGCGCAAAACGAGTTCCCGACGGCCATCGTGGGTACGGTGACGGCCGCGAACAACTTCTTCCGCGAGGTCGGCACGACGCTGGGCGCGTCGCTGGTGGGCGCCCTGTTCACGGCGAACCTGTCCCGGACGATGGGCGAGGCGCTTGCGGGGCTGGGGCCCGACGTGGCGACCGCAGGCGTGTCGGCGAGCTCGCTCACGCCGGCTCTGATGCACGAGCTGCCGACCGAGGTGGCGAGTGCGGTGGCGACGGCCTACAGCGACGCGCTGGCGCCGGTGTTCGTGGCGGTCATCCCGCTGATGCTCGTGGGCGTCGTGCTCATGGCCCTGCTCAAGAACACACCGCTCGCCAAGCACGTGTAGGAGGCTTCGCTATCTGAACCAAGCCGGGGTTTCGTCCGGGGGCAAGCGGTGCCTTCGGAGCCCCGATGTTTTCTACGGAGCGCAGTGCGCCGGCCACGGCGGGTTTTCGCCCACTTCACCGGAGCGCCACAACGGTACGCCTTGTTTTCCTCAAGCTACTCTAGCATGCTAAAGTACTCTTCAACGAAGGGACGATCGGCTGCGAGCTGCTCGCCCCTCTGCTGGAAAGCGATACCCGCGACGTATGCCAAAGGAGCTGCCTGATGTCCGAGAAGAACGTCCTGCGTGCCAGCGACGCCGCGTCCTCGAGCGCGGGGATCCAGGCCCTACCCGAGGATCAGCGCATGCTCCTGGAGGCGTTCATCTCGCTCGACAGCCTGGAGGGTGCGAAGGCCCTGCTTGACGATCTGTTCACGCCGCGCGAGATAGAGGATCTTTCCCAGCGCCTCGCCGTGGCTCGCATGCTCGACGCCGGCGTTCCCTACGTGCATATTCAGCAGGCGACGGGGGCCTCGGCCACGACGGTCGCGCGCGTGGCCCGGTGCCTCAAGTACGGCCCTGGCGGCTATCGCGCCACGCTCGACAAGCTGCCCGCCTACGAGGAGCCCGTGGCGTGACGGTGGAGCGACTCTTGGTGGCTAGTCGAACTCATTGATAGCTTGTATTTGGCTTAGAAATAAAGCTATTATGTAGCTAGAAACTAGTCATTTCACCTGTTGTCGCAAGGGAGATACCATGCCTACGACTACGATCCGATATGATGAGCGCACTCGCGACGAGGTTGCTCCCATCCTGGACTCAATCGGCATGAGTCTCAATACGTATCTCAACCTTGCCCTGCGACAACTTGCCATTCAGGGGCGCGTCCCATTTTCGCTTTACGGGAGTCGCTCGCTTTTGCCGGGGACGCGGCCTGTTGCCGGTGCGTCACCTCGCGCAAAAAAAGTGGAGGGCCGTCTCGTATTCCCGGCTGATTGGTGCGAGGACGACGATGACGAGTGATGTCGCCAAGCCATACCAGGTGAGACGTCTCGCCTTTGAATACGAGGAGATGCTGGGGACTTTTAAAAGCGCCCGGTGATTGTGGGGTACGTTGATGAATGCCGGGCCGCAGTGCTTCTTGCCAAAGTAACGGGGCACGGTCCTCGGCCTGAATATCCCGGAGAGGTACGTTTGGCCGACTGGAAGCATGCCGGCCTCTCAAAGCCGTCGACGGTGCGGTGTTCAAAGACGGTCGAGGTTGCAATCGAGGACGTCGCTGTTGCTGAGCTCATGGGTACGCTCAGCCCCTCTGATGCCGAGCTAGTGAGACAGGGCCTTTTGGCTGCGGGAAAGCTCGAAGAAGTTTTGTAGTCGCACGTCAAGGTGGCTTCCGGTCGTTATTTGGCTGGCGGTCGTTGTGCCCAGAGAATCGAACATATGTTTGCCATTGGCCGAAGTCCATGTTGCGGCCACCACTTTCGGGGCCATGCGGGCTATGCTTGCCTTTCACTGATTGGGCGAAGGAAAGGGGCCTGCTACATGGCGTTTGTGCACCTGCACTGCCATTCCGAATACTCGATGTGCGACGGCATCACCCGTCTCAAGGACATGGCCAAGCGCGCCTGGAAGCTGGGCATGCCTGCCTGCGCGCTCACGGACCACGGGTACATGTACGGCTGTGCGGAGTGGTATCTCGACGCTATCGTGGCGGGTTCGCCCAACGGCCGCAAGGGCCCGGAGTACGGCATTAAGCCCATCATTGGCTGCGAGGTGTACTTCACGCCCGACAACACGCTCTCGCGCGAGAAGAAGCCCGACCTCTACCACCTCATCCTGCTGGCCAAGAACAACACGGGCTACGTCAACCTCATGAACATCGTGTCGAAGGCCGCCACGGCGGGCTTCTACTACAAACCGCGCGTGACGCTCGACAGCCTGCGTTCCAACCACGAGGGCATCCTCGCGACGTCGGCTTGCATCTCAGGCATTATCCCGCGCTGCCTCAAGGTGGGCGAGCGCGATCGCGCGGCCGAGTGGGCCAAGACGTTCGGTTCCATCTTTGGTCCGGACGACTTCTACATCGAGTTGCAGAACCACAACAACTTCGTCATCGACCAGGACACGGGCATGACGGAGCTCGACATGGACCGCGAGCTCGCGAGCCTGGCCAAGGAGCTCGGCATCAAGACGGTCGCGACGAACGATTTCCACTACCTGCGTCAGGAGGACGCCTCGACGCAGGAGCTCATGGTGTTCAACGGCCGCGGCTGGAAGATGAACGACCAACCGCCCCACACGAACCCCTATCCCAACGACCAGTTCTACATGAAGACCGAGGAGGAGATGCGCGCGGCCCTGGCCGACTACCAGGACGCGTGCGATACCACCATCGAGATCGCCGAGAAATGCGGCGCTCGCCCCGATGGCGTCATCGACTCCAGCACGGGCGTCGAGATCAAGTTCGGCCAGATCCTGCTGCCTAAGTACCCCGGCCTCGAACCGGGTCAGACGCACGAGAGCCAGTTCCGTCGCGACTGCGAGGACGGTCTGGCCCGCCACTACGGCGCCGACTACAAGACGGCACGCCCCGACGTCGTGGAGCGCTTCGAGTACGAGTACAAGGTCATCTGCGACAAGGGCTTCGCCGCGTACTTCCTCATCGTGGCCGACTACGTGAAGTGGGCCAAGGAGAACGGCATCGGCGTTGGGCCCGGCCGTGGCTCGGCCGCCGGCGCCATCGTCGCGTACGCCATGGACATCACGGCGTTCGACCCGCTGGCCAATGGTCTGATGTTCGAGCGATTCCTGTCGCCCGAGCGTACGGAGATGCCCGATATCGATATGGACTTCGACGACGAGCGGCGCCTGGACGTCATCGACTACGTCCGCCAGCGCTACGGCTCCGATCAGGTCACGCACGTCATTACGTACTCCGTGCTCAAGGCAAAGGCCGCCATCAAGGACGCCGCGCGCGTCCAGGGCTACCCCGTGTCTCTGGCTGACAAGCTGTCCAAGATGATCTCGGGCTCGCCCGACAAGCACAACACGCTCAACGCTGCCCTGGGCAACGACACGGGCGACGACGCCAAGGCGTTCTACTCGCCCGACTTCGTGAAGGCGTACAACGAGGATCCCGACTCGCGCCAGGTCATCGACTCGGCTCTGGCAATCGAAGGCCTGACCCGCGGCGAGGGCGTCCACGCGTGCGCCGTGCTCATCGCCCCCGAGGCTGTCAACAAGCACGTGCCCACGAAGCTCGACACCAAGGGTGGCGTCGAGATCACGCAGTATGAGGGCCACACGGTTGCGGACATGGGCCTGCTCAAGATGGACTTCCTGGGCTTGCGTACGCTGACGGTGCTCTCGAAGGCCCAGGCCAACATCAAGATGACCACTGGCAAGGACATCGTTCTGGAAGACATCCCGTTCGACGATCCCAAAATCTTCGAGCTCATGGGCTCGGGCCATACGGCTGGCGTGTTCCAGGTCGAGTCGGGCGGCATGACGGCCACGATCAAGAACATGAAGCCGCGCGAGTATAAGCACGTCGTCGCTCTTATCGCCCTCTACCGCCCCGGACCTCTGGGCGCGGGCATGGTCACGAGCTACATCAACCGCATGAACGGCAAGGAGCCGGCCGTCTCGTACGACCCGCGCCTTGACGACATCCTGGGCGAGACCTATGGCACGATGGTCTACCAGGAGCAGGTCATGCAGATCTCCGTGAAGATGTGCGGCTTCTCGGCTGGCGAGTCTGACTCGCGCATGCGCAAGCCCGTGGCCAAGAAGAAGATCGACATGCTCACGAGCACGATCTTCGACTGGTCCGACGGCGCCGAGGAAACGATCTACGACCACTGGATGAACGGCGCCAAGAAGAACGGCTACAAAGCCGAGACGGCGCAGACCATCTGGAACGACGTTCTCGAGTTCGCCTCCTACGCGTTCAACAAGTCGCACTCGGCCGGCTATGCCATTCTCGTTATGCAGACGGCGTGGCTCAAGGCGCACTATCCCAACGAGTACATGGCCGCCGTGCTTACGAGCTACACGGGCAAGACGGAGAAGATCACGCACTACATCGCCGCCTGCCGCTACGACGGCATCCAGGTGCTGCTGCCCGACGTCAACCAGTCGGGCAACGAGTTCACGCCGGTTGAGGAAGGCGTGCGCTTTGGTCTGGCTGGCATCAAGGGCGTGGGCGAGGGCGTCAGCGACCTCATCGTCAAGGAACGCGAGGCCAATGGCCCGTTCCAGGACATCTTCGACTTCGTGGATCGCATCGACCTCTCGAAGATCAATCGCAAGGTCATCGAGTCGCTCATCAAGGCAGGCGCGTTTGACTCGACGGATTACTCGCGCAAGCAGCTGAGCTTCCTCGTGGCAAAGGACAACCCGGCCAACATCATCGACGCCGCGCAGCGCGAGCAGAAGAATCGCGCCGCGGGCCAGCTCTCCATGTTCGACCTGCTCGACGAGGAAGACACGGGCTCGGTGAGCACGCGCGTCCCGTCGGATCACGTGGAGTGGGATAACCACACGAAGCTGGCCGAGGAGCGTGCCGTCCTGGGCATTTACGTCTCCGACCACCCGCTGCGCCCGTTTGCCTATGCCCTGTCGCAGGAGCGCGACTTCGGCATCGGCGATATCGAGGAGGAGGGCGACAACGGCGGCTATCGCGTTCCGGAGAAGAAGGTGTTCTCGTGGGCCGGCATGGTGAACGCGGTGCAGAAGAAGGTTACGGGCAAGGGCGACCAGATGGCCGTGTTCACGCTCGAGGACATGGAAGGCGAGGTGGCGTGCGTCGTCTTCCCGAAGGTGTTCGGCAAGCAGGGCGGGTACCTGTATGGCGAGACTGATGAGAACGGCATTTCGACGGGCGACGTGTTCGTGAAGATTCGCGGCAGCCTCGAGCGCTCCGATCGCGGCAACCAGATCATCGTCATGGAGATTGAGCCGCTCGTGCTCACCGAGGCCAACAACCGGCCGCGTGTCATGGAGATCCGCATCGGCAGCAGGCTGCTCAACCAGAGCTTCATCGCAGGCCTGTCGCGCCTGTTCGGGCGCTACCCGGGTTCCGACAACGTCGAGCTGCTCGTGGAGGAGGAGTCGGGACGCACGATGCGCGCCGAGATCCCGCTCCACATTGACGCGCGCAACGTCGCACTCTACGCCGAGGTGCAAGATGCGCTCCACGGCCAGGGTAGCGTCGTGGTGGCGTAGGGAATATGCTCGGAGGGTGGGCGCTTGCCTAGTGCTCGCGCTCGCCCTCGCCCTCGACGAGGCGAAGGAGCTCGTTCTTGTTGGCAACGCCGGTTTTGGCATAGATGTGGCTGAGATGGGTCTTCACGGTGTTTTTGGAGATTCCCAACTCCTGCTCGATGAATGAGCCGGTATGTCCTGCGCCCCAGAGCTGTAGGATCTCGGTTTCGCGCGCCGAGAGGCCGAAGCGTCGTGCGATGCCGGCGACGCGGTCGGAGCCTGCGTTGTTTTCAGGCTGAGGGGGTACTGCGGCTGTTTCGACGACATTTCCGTCGATACCGGGCGTCGTCACGAGCTCCACCGAGAAGCCGGCTGGGTCGCCCATGACGACGAGGGCCGCTGCCAGTAGCAACGCGAGCACAGTCGCCACCAGCACGCTACGCTCGACGAACAGGGCGACCGACGTCTGTCCCAGGGCCATGCCCAGCATCTCGCAGGTCTTAAGAAGGCCAACGCCGAAGAGCGGGGCAATCCGTCCAGCGCGCACGTGCGCCATGATGAGAAACAGTGCGAGCATTGTGACGATGAAGCTGCCCAGGTGTCCGAGGGCGGCGGCCACACTCTGAAGGGTCGGGTTGTCTCCCGTCAGGAGCAGGGCGCCTGCGGCGATTGCGACGAACATGGGATAGAGTGCGGCAGCCGTGCTGGCACGCCTCATACCCAGGGCGATCATGGCGGCTGTGAGTATGGCTGCCATGTCCAAGCTGACTTGAGAGAGCAGGGCCGGGATTGTCGTCGTTGTCACGATGCCGCCGGTTACACCAGTGGCACGGATGAGCCCGTAGGCTGTGCCGACGAGTAACACGACGGCGAACAGACGCCAGGGCGCGTGATGCAGGCAGTGTGCAAGCGACAGCGGCGTGGCGGGGGTGGGGAGGTACGTGACCTCGGCGGTGTCCCTCACGTTCCACGCAGCGGCATTCTCTTTGGCGGAGTGTGCGTCAGCCTCGACAGCGCCCGTCACAGCGTGGGCGACCTCGGTGACCTGCGGGTGGATGATCGTGAGAAAGGCGCTGGCGATGGGAAGCAGCGAGGCGCACGGCACGGTGATCGCGAACGGCAGTGCGCTGACGCACACACCGGCGGCGTACCCCACGAATGCGCAGACGACCAGCGTGAGTGCAGCGTCAAGGATCGGGAGGCGCACGAGGCGCTCCCACCAGGCGCCCGTGACGGTGCCGGTGCCCAGGCCTACGAGGGCGTAGCCGACGGGGATCCATCCTGCACCCAGGTATCCCGACCCGGAAAGCGCTACGCAACACGTGCCGGCGGCCCCGACGATGCCGCCGAGGTAGACGAGCTCCGGGTGGCGTTCGAGCGACGTGATGCGCCCGGCGGTCAGCGCCAGCAACAGCGAGGACGTCATCGTCGCGATGGTGCTGGCCAGCTGGATGGGGGAGAGCGTGTCGCCGGCAGGCGGCTGCGGCAGCAGGACCATGCTGGCGAACAGCACGGTTGACCATGCCGTGAGCCCGGCGAATCCCATGTTGCGCAGCGAGCGCGAAAAGGCGCGTCGACACGTATGTGTCGAGGCATGAGTTTCCATGGACGACATCATACGGCACGACGCGCCGCTTGTGCGCACGGCGTGCGCCGACCAAGTGCGGTGGGCGCACGCCGTGGGGGATGCTGATGCGGATGCCGGGCCCGGCGGTCGCGCTACGAGGGGGCTACTCCGTCACGCCGGCGAGCTGCTTGCCGAGGCTCATGCCCTCGGTGAGGCAGAAGCCCAGGCTCATGCCGGCGATGGGCGTGGCGTAGAGCACGATGTAGCGGTTGCCGGCGTTGTTGCCGATGGAGTACAGGCCGGCGATGGGGTTGAGCGTCGAGTCGAGCACGCGGTGCTTGGCGTCGATGTCGAGGCCGGCCGTCTGGCACAGGCCCGCGCCCAGCGCGTCGGAGGCGCCGATGGCCGCGTAGAACGGCGCGGTCTCGATGGCCTGCAGGATGCGGCTGTCCATGCCGAAGTCGTCGTCGCGCCCGGCGGCGGCCATCTCGTTGAAGCGCGCGATGGAGGCCAGCGCGGCGGCCTTCTGCTCCTCGTCATAGACGCCGATGAGGTCGAGCAGCTCCTCGAGCGTGTCGGCGCAGTAGACGTTCGCGTCCTCGTTGGGGGCGTCGCCGGGCTTCACGGCGCTCATGAGCTCGACCTTCGTGTCGATGCCGTTCAGGACGCCCGGCGTGATGTCGACGGCGCCGTGGCACGGGGGCATGCGGCGTGTGACCTGCTCCCAGTTGGCGTCGGTGATCGTGACGTAGCTGCCACGCGGCTGACGGGGGATGAGGTAGCCGGCACCCTCGGCACCGCCGGCGCACTCGTCGCAGAAGCGCTCGCCGTTCTGGTTAAGCACGAGGAAGCCCGGGCCCCACGGCGCGCTGGCGCTGACCTGGCCGGTGTTCATGCCGGCACGCGGGCCCACCTCGACGTGGCCGCCGGCCCAGACGCCCATCTTGATGCCGTCGCCGTTGCGCACGTTGAGCATGCCGCCAGCCTTGGCCGCCTCGATGTCGCCATAGCTTTCGGCGACGTGGCGGTACTCGTCGTTGATGTCGCGCAGCATGTCCTCGTTGGCGGAGAAGTCACCGGCTGCGAGCACGACGCCCTTCGTTGCGGAGAGGCGCTGGTAGCTGCCGTCGGCGACGTTCTGGACGATGACGGCGCACACCGTGCCGGCGTCGTCCTTCTCCAGGTAGCAGCCCTGGGTGCCGAACAGCCACGTGGCGCCCTCGGAGATGGCGGCCTCGCGCTGGTGCGTCATCATCTTTTTGCCCCAGTTCCAGTCGCCCATCTCGGCGTCCTTCGCGCGGAACAGGGCGGTTGAGCACCAGTACTTATAGCCGGAGGGATCCATGACCATGTCGTCTGCGCGATCTTCGCTAAACGTGTGGACGTTGTGGCCGTCTTCCATCCAGTCAGGGTCGCCAAGGTCCTCGATTGCCCAGTCGAGGTACTTGCCCGAGTTATAGACCCAGTCGTGGATGAGGGCCTGGTTGGAGCGGCCGGAGTTGCGTCGGAAGATCTCGTTCATGAGCTCGACCTCGTCGATCTTCTCCGTACCGTGCGCCATTGCCCACTCGCTGTTGACGTGGCCGATCTCGCCGCCGACGTAGAGGAACTCATCTTCCGCCATGGCCTCGAGCACGGCTACCTTGAGACCGTTCATCGAGCAGGAGCGAGCACACCACGTGCCAGCTTGGCCGCCACCCACGATGACGACGTCGTACGAACCGCCGTTGGTGATCTTGTCCTCGGCGACGGCCTCAGGGGCCGTGCGCCAGGCTGCGGCCGCCTCGGACTGCCAGCGGTGCTCGGGTGTGGCAGCAGGAGCTGCGACGTCGGCGACCTCGTCGGCGCGGGCGGTGGCGGCGCTCGCCAGCGAAGCGGTAGCCAGCGCGCCGGCGCCGGTCAGGGTCGCGTTCTTGATGAGGGTGCGGCGATCGATGCTCTCGGTGCTCATGGATCCTCCTTGGTTGGGTGCGGACGATGTGCGATGGCACATCGTGTGTTCCGTGCGGTGCGGGTGCGCCGGCGGGTTTTGTTGCTCACCGGGTGACCGACGCTGAGACGAACCCTAGGCGAGTCGGAGGTGTCCCGCCATCGCCGCAACGTCGTGAACCAGGGGTGAACCGGATATCACCGCAATGGGGTGATTACAGGATGACCTGCGGTTTTATGGCGCTTTGGCCACGCGGGTACCGCGCGGCGGCAGGGAGATACGTCGGGTGGAGGCTACAATTTGCGGGCGAGTGAAGAAACGAGAGAAGCCGTCAGGGGAGGACACCGTGCCGAACGGGAACTACAAGGCCAAGCAGATGATCGTGATGCGCCGCGACCTCAAGATGCGCAAGGGGAAGATTGCCGCGCAGGCCGGCCATGCGTGCGTCGAGGCTACGCTGCTGGCGCTGCTGCGCGACGGCAAGCTCGACGAGCTGCGCGCGACACCGGAGCTCGACTGGATTTTCGTTGACGAGCCGGAGGACGTCGAGCCCACGCCGGTCGTTGACTGGTTCAACGCTGGCGTGGCCAAAGTGTGCGTCTACGTGGACTCCGAGGAAGAGTTGCTCGATCTGCACCGTCGCGCAAAGGAGCTCGGCTTTATCTCGGCACTCATCCGTGACGCCGGTCACACCGAGTTCCACGGCGAGCCTACGTACACCTGCCTCGCCCTTGAGCCCCTCTATGCCGACCAGGTGGAGCCCCTCACCGGTGAGCTGCCGCTGTACTAGGAGGCGCAGGCCTGCGGGTGCGCATCCCATGCGCCCGAGGTAAAACCTCTCAATCCATTGAGAACTTTCCGGATAAAAGGTAAAATTCTCAATAGACTGAGAGGTTTGGAGGCTCTTGTGATAGATAGGCCTTTGTATCTTGATCGCCTACGCCGCTGGAGGGATAAAGATGTCATCAAGGTGGTGACAGGCGTTCGCCGTTGTGGCAAATCCACCCTATTGACTCTTTTTGCTGATGAGCTGCGGGCCGAAGGTGTCTCTCCTGATCGCATTATCACCATCAACCTGGAGCGACTCGAAAACGAGGCGCTGCTCGATTACCACAGGCTGCACGACGAGATCCTCTCTCGGATTCAGCCGGGCGTCATGAACTATGTGTTCATCGACGAGGTTCAGAACGTCCCTGAGTTTCAGCGGGCGGTCGATAGCCTGTATACGCGACGTAATATCGACCTCTATATCACCGGGTCGAATGCCCTGCTGTTGGGTGGGACGCTCGCCACGCTGCTCTCCGGACGCTACGTCGAGATTACCATGCAGCCTCTCTCATTTTCCGAATACATTTCGGCGATAGGGGAGGGCTTGTCCCTGACGCGCGCCTACCGTCGCTATATCTCTCAGGGGGCATTTCCTGCTACGGTGGAGTTTGGCGAGGATCCCCTGGCACTCTATGATTACCTTGAGGGCATTCTTAATACGGTGCTTTTCAAGGATGTGGCACAGCGGCTCAACATTTCGAACACGCTGGCGCTGGGGGCACTTACGACGTTTTTGTTCGACTCTATTGGCAACCTGGTATCTACCAAACGGATCAGCGACTGCCTCTGCGCTCAGGGAAGCAAAATATCTTCCAACACGGTGGGGGAGTATCTATCCGGTTTGGCGAACAGCTTCGTTTTCTATCCCGTCAAACGGTTTGACATCAGAGGAAAGCGTTTGCTCAAGCTGCAGGAGAAGTACTACGCCGTTGATATGGGCATGAGGCGTGTTGCCCTGTCGAACCAAGTGCGCGACACGGGTCGAATCCTCGAGAACGTGATCTTTCTTGAGCTTCGACGGCGTTATAGCGAGGTGTATATCGGTCGGGTGGGTGATCTCGAGGTCGACTTCGTGGTTAACGGCCCTGAGCCGCTGTATGTGCAAGTGGCGGAGACGGCGGCTACGGAGGGGACGCTCGGGCGCGAGCTGGCGTCACTGACGGCCATTCGCGATAACCATCCCAAGCTCCTGCTAACGCTCGATGACATGGATCCCCAGTCGCACGATGGCATCATCCAGCAAAATGCGCTTGAGTGGCTAATGGAGGCGTAGTTCCACTAGGAGGCGCTTGCTTTGATGATGGTTTTACTCGGAACGGTAGCTGCTTTGTCATTCGGCGCCGGCGTATGATGGGGATGTCGCCGCTCTCGTATCGAGCATAGGGGATGCCATGAATGACTGGCAGCTGCAGGCGTTTGTGAAGGTGGCAGAGTGTGGCTCAATCGGCGCCGCCGCCAAGGAACTTTTCGTGTCGTCCCAGGCACTCCAACAGCAGATAAACGCGCTCGAGGGGGAGGTCGGCGTACGGCTTCTCAATCGGTCGCGTCGGGGTTGCGTGCCTACGGCGGCAGGCGTGACGTATCTCGACTGGGCGCGGCGCATCCTTAGCGAGCGCGATGCCATGTTCGAGGCGGTGAGGGGCGCCGCTGCCCGTGATGCCTCGACCATCACGGTTCTTCCAAATGATGCCCTCGTGGGCGACGCACTGTACCTCGACGTTATTAGCGACTACGTTGCGCAGAATCCCGGCGTATCCGTTGACTTGCTTCCGCCGGGCGGCGCTCTCGGGACGGTTGACGTCTCGTCGAGCGAGATGAGCGAGGACTGCGGCGTAGAGTTTCGCGAGCTCAACTGGGTGCCGGCGCATTGCTACCTCGTCATGAGCGCGCATAGCCCCCTGCTCGGACGCAGATCGGCCGAGGGGACACTGTCGCCCGAAGACCTTGCGGGGGAGCTTGTCCTGGAGCCACCACAGCGTTTGTCGGCTGGCATCGAGCCCACCAGCGTCACGCGCCTGCGAGGGCTGGCTCGCATGGACGCGCGCGTCTCGGTGCGAGGGATGGGGTACGTGAGCAGCCGGCTTGTCTCTGAGCGGTGCGCATATCTTTCGTATGGGCCGCTGCAGCTGACGAGCGACAGCCTGGTGCAGGTGCCGCTGGCGGACTCCGAGTTTCGCTACGTCGTTTACATCCGGGCGGATGCGTCTGAGCGCGTCGCTGACTTCGGCGCGTTCATGAAGGAACGCTATACCCGGGACTGGGCTGCGTACGAGAGATTCGTGGCGACGTTCTCCGCGCCAAAGGACGCGACCCCTCCGCGGTAAGGGCGGAGCGCCCAAGTCCTACAAGAAGGCGCCGACCGGAGCGTGTGGACTGGCTCCGGCTGGCGCCTGGTTTTTGACGCGGGACGTGTTGGATGTGCGAGTTGTGAGGGGCACGCGCGTGTGTCGCACCGCGTGGTGCCAGCACCGAGCGCCCTCACAGCGGTACGAAAGCGCCTTACTTGCTGGCCTGCTCAATGCAGTCGGAGACGGCAAGCAGAAAACCGCGGCTTGTGAGCGTCGCACCGGTGATGGCGTCGATGTCAGCGCTCTGCTGCTGCACGACGCGCTCGCTGAGCAGCTCGATGGCCGTTGTACCGATGTGCGGGGTCTCGGCGTTTTCGCCGGCCGCGACGCTCAGGATGGCGGTGTCGGAGAACTCCACGCTTACGGGAATCTCGCCGTTGCGACCGGCTCCCGTGGCCTCGTAGGTGCCGGCAACGTAGCTGCCGTTGGGCTCGACAGCTTCGGGTGCGGGCGCCGTCTTCGCCTCGACAGGCTCGTCGGTCCAGGCGTCGAGCGCGACGATGGAGCGCGCCGCCTTGCGACCCCAATGCACCGTGCCCAGAATTGCCCAGCCACACGACGGATAGAACGGGCCGCACCACATGCCGGACATAATGGTGCCGGCAGCGTAGAGGCGCGGGATCGGGTTGCCATTTACGTCGAGTACGCCCGCCTCTGCATTGGTGCGTAGGCCGCCGTGAGAGCCCATCGTCTGAGGGATGTAGGGATAGGCATAGAACGGCCCCTGTTCGATGGTGCCGAAGTCGGTGCGCCGGTCGAAGTCGGGGTCGCTGCCGCTCGTGGCGATTTCGTTCCACCGTGCGACAGTCTGCTCCAGCGTGTCGGCGGGCACGCCGATCTTGCCGGCCAGCTCCTCGATGGTGTCGGCGGACTGCACCAGGGCCGCGTAGGGGCTCTCGACTGAGGTGTGCACCACGGAGATGACGTCGTTTGCCATGTTGGCGGCGTCCTGGATGGCCCAGACGCCGATGGGGTCGTCAGCGGCGTTCCAACCGGTGGCCATGGCTTCCTGGTACACCTGGGTGTTCACGAAGCCCCAGAGCGCGTCTTCCTGCACGAAGCGCTTGCCGCGCTTGTTAACGAGGATCTTGCCGGGAATGGGCGTCGAGAGGTAGGGGTTCGTGTAATCGACGCCGTTGTCGGTGTTGGTGTAGTAGCTGCCGACGCCGCCAAAATACATAGCATCGAGGATGACGTTGGACATCGTGAGGGCCAAATCTGCACCGATCTCCTGTGCCATGCGAATGCCGTCGCCGGTGTTGGCGGGGTGACACGCATAGGAGTTGGCGCGGTACTTTTCGTCGAGGCATAGGGCCCAGTAGTACATGTGGTTGTAGCGGCGATTCATCTCCTTGTTGGCACCGAATGATGCGGTTGCCAGAACGACGCCCTTGTTGGCACGGTAGACGTTTCCGTCTACGTCCTGCACGCCGATGACCTCACCGTTTTCGACGATGAGGTGCACGACCTCGCGCTCGGTCTTTATGCGGATGGCCTGGATCTCGGATACGGTGCGGCGCAGCGTTCCGAAGTGACCGTTATCGTCGGTCTCAACCAGTGTGTGGTCCCAGTGCGAGCGCGGACCCCAGGAGGTCTCGGTGTCATAAGCCCACACGGGCGGGATGACATCGCAATTGGCGTAGACGCGCCCCAGGTCGCGCATGAAGCTCACGGCGTCGGGCGATGCCAGACACATCTCGCGAATCATCTCGACATCGCCGTGGCCCTGTGCGTAACGAACCTGCTGCTCAGCGAAGGCCTCGGGTGTGTCAGTCGTGCACCCGGCGAGCTCTTCCTCCTCGGGGGTGCCGGCGGCCATGATCATGCCGTTGGACAGCTGGGTATCGCCGCCGCAGAAGCCAGCCTTCTCGAGCACGAGCACCGATGCGCCGGCGCTGGCTGCTTCGATGGCTGCGCAGAACCCCGCGCCGCCTCCGCCGACAACGATCAAATCGGCAGCATCGGCCCACTCGCGGGAGGTCACGCCCTCGTTGGCGAGCGCCGTGTGGGCCTGCTGGCTTGCGCTAACGGCCAGTGCGCTCGCCCCAGCCGCCAGGGCGGCGCCCGCTACGAAGTTACGCCTTGTTACCCGTTCCATTTCGTCCCCTTTCTCCGGAATTGCTGTGGCTGATTCCATTGTGGGAGCGGTCTTTCACGCGGAGAAGACGAGGCTTGCTTGTCACCTGGCAAGTAAAACCTGTCATATGCTTCTGCCATGTAAAATCGCGCGCCCCGTATGCATCCTGTTGCATACGGGGCGCGCTTCGCATCGGTGCCCGTGGGGTGTGTCGCTCAATTCGGATGTCGAGTGCACGTTTCTTCCGGGCAGTACCGTGCGTCTTGAGTTTAAACCTAGCTCGATATGGTAATTTCACCTGCGCGTTTAATGCACGCCACGCATCACACGGGCTGCCCTCTTGCCGCTCGCTCTATAGAAATGTGCACAAGAGGCCTCTTCTGCGCAGCGGCCGCCCAAGAAACGTACACTTGACGCTGATCTTGCGCACCATGCTCCTCCGACACGCCCCCGCGCGTCCATCCGGGCGTATGCCGGGGCTCCACCGCGATCAGAAAGGCAGCCTTCGCTATGTCTGACCAGCCCGGCACGACCTCCGCTCTTCCCACGTTCGCCTCGCGCGACGAGATTGACGCTCGCTATCGCTGGGACCTCTCCAACATGTACGCTGACGACGACGCGTTCCTTGCCGCGCTCGAAGCGGCCCGCGCCTACCCCGAGCGCATCGCGGCCCAGCGCGCCACGGCGACCGCCTCTGCCGCGGGCCTGCTGGCGTACCTGCGCCTGGACGACGAGGTGTCCGTCGAGCTCTCCAAGCTCGCCAACTACGCCCAGCGCAAGTCCGACGAGGACACGCGCGTCGCCCGCTACCAGGACTTTACCTCGCAGGTCGTGACGCTGTGCGTCGCCGCCAGCGCCGCAGGCTCGTGGTTCACGGCGGCCGTGCTTGCCATTGATCCGGCCGACCTCGCGCGCTTCTACGAGGAGGAACCGCAGCTCGAGCTCTATCGCCGTGCCCTCGACCGCATCCTGGCCCAGCGCGACCACGTTCTCTCGCCCGCTGAGGAGGAGCTGCTCGCCCGCGCCGGCGAGATGGCCGCCCAGCCCGACGCCATCTACTCGATGTTCCACGACGCCGACCTCACGTTTGCCGACGCCGTCGACGCGAACGGCGAGAAGCACCCCGTCACCCACGGTACGTTCGTCCCGCTGCTCATGAGCCCCGATCGCACGCTGCGCCAGTCGGCGTACGCCTCGCTGTACGGCACGTACCGCCAGTTCCGTAACACGGCCGCTGCCATCCTGGCTTCGCAGCTCAAGCAGCTCAAGTTCTTCGCCGATGCCCGTCGCTATCCCACGACGCTTGACGCCGCGCTTGCCGACACCGAGGTTCCCACGTCGGTCTACCACAGCCTTATCGACACCGTACATGCCAACCTTGGCTCGCTGCACGCTTACACAGCGCTGCGCAAGCGCCTGCTTGGCGTCGACGAGCTGCGCTTTTGGGACCTCTACGTCCCGGTCGTTGACAGCGTCGACATGCGCTTCACCTAC
The DNA here is from genome assembly GCA_018368455.1 of Coriobacteriia bacterium. Classification (NCBI taxonomy): domain Bacteria; kingdom Bacillati; phylum Actinomycetota; class Coriobacteriia; species Coriobacteriia bacterium. Next base: position 15,492 of record JAGZEG010000008.1, on the reverse strand, counting down.
GAGGAGGCGTGCGACATCATCGTGCAGGCCCTAGCGCCGCTCGGCGAGGAGTACCTGGCCATCGTGCGCGAGGGCCTCGCGAGCCGCTGGGTCGACGTCTACGAGAACCCCGGCAAGCGCAGCGGCGCCTACTCTGCCGGCGGCTTCGGCATGCACCCGATGATCCTGCTCAACTTCCACGGTACGCTCGACGATGTGTTCACGCTCGCCCATGAGATGGGCCACTCCGTTCACACGTACCTCTCGTCGCACGCCCAGCCGGCGCGCTACGCCGACTACGTCATCTTCGTGGCCGAGGTGGCGTCCACCTGCAACGAGGCCCTGCTCATCGACTGGTTCCTCAAGAACCGCGCCGACGACCCTCGCGTGCGGGCCTATCTGGTCAACCACTACCTCGAGATGTTCCGCGGCACGCTGTTCCGCCAGTGTCAGTTCGCCGAGTTCGAGCTGGCCGCCAACGAGCTCGTGGCCCGCGGCGAGGGCGTGACCGCCGAGGCCCTGAGTGCCATCTATCGCAAGCTCAACGAGGCGTACTTTGGCCCGGCTGCCGTCGTGGACGACGAGATCGCCCTGGAGTGGGCCCGCATCCCGCACTTCTACTACAACTACTACGTCTACCAGTACTCGACGAGCTTCGCAGCGTCCGTGGCCGTGTCGCGTCGCATCCTGGAGCAGGGCGCTCCGGCCGTCGCCAGCTACCTGGACTTCCTGCGCGGCGGCTGCTCGAAGACCCCCATCGAGCTGCTGCGCGGGGCGGGCGTTGACCTCTCGACGCCCCAGCCCGTCCAGGACGCTCTCTATGTTTTCGCGAACCTGGTGCAGGAGCTGGACGAGCTCACGCGCTAATCGACCTGCGTGGCTGTCGACCACAGCACCCCATCTGTGGCGTTCCCCGGTGGCTCACGTATTCCAATACGCGTCGCCACCGGGCGCCTTGCATTTGGGGCACTGTGGCGCCAGCTAACGGCGTAATCGACCTGCACGGCCGGCGACGAGGCACCCCATCTGCGGCGTTGCCCGGTGGCTCACGTATGTCCAATACGCATCGCCGCCGGGCGCCTTGCATCTGAGGCACCTCGCCGCCGGCTAACGGTGTAGCCAACCTGCATAGCTGGCGACCACGACGCCCCATCTGCGGCGTTGGGCCGGGGCTTGCGTACTTCGTGTACGCCGCGCCCCGGCCCGCCTTGCATCTAGGGCACTGTGGCGCCAGCAAACGGAGCCGTTGTACCTACCGCTTGACCCTGGAGCGCGCTCCACGGGTATAGTTGCTTTGTATGCGCTTCACGCCAATCCGTTCCCAAGGAGGTCCCATGAGCACCGAGAAGCCCCGCGTGTACTTCTCCCGCATCATCACGCCCGAGAAGGTCGTCGAACTGTACGACAAGCTGGGTGTCGAGCTGCCCGGCAAGGTCGCCGTCAAGGTTCACTCCGGCGAGCCCGGCAACCAGAACTTCCTGCGCCCCGAGTTCTGGAAGCCGATGGTCGACAAGCTGCAGGGTACCGTCGTCGAGTGCAACACGGCCTACGAGGGTCGCCGCAACACGACGGAGAAGCACCTCGACGCCATCAAGGAGCACGGCTGGAACGAGTTCTTCGCCTTCGACCTGCTCGACGCCGAGGGCCCCGATCTCGAGCTGCCCATCCCCAACGGCCTGCGCCTCAAGAAGAACTTCGTCGGCAAGGATCTGGCCAAGTACGACTCCATGCTCGTGCTGTCCCACTTCAAGGGCCATCCCATGGGCGGCTTCGGCGGCGCGCTCAAGCAGCTCTCCATCGGCGTGGCGTCCTCGTACGGCAAGGCGTACATCCACGGCGTCACCGTGCCCGAGAACATCTGGACGGCCGACCACGATCAGTTCCTCGAGTCCATGGCCGACGCGGCGTCGTCCGTTGTCGACTTCTTCGCCCAGCGCGGCGGCATCGCCTACGTCAACGTCATGAAGAACATGTCCGTTGACTGCGATTGCTGCGCCGTTGCCGAGGACCCCTGCATCGCCGACATCGGCATCCTCGCCTCGCTTGACCCCGTCGCCATCGACCAGGCCTGCCTCGACCTCGTCTATGCGAGCGACGATCCCGGCCGCGATCACCTCGTCGAGCGCATCGAGTCTCGCAACGGCGTCCATACTGTCGAGGCCGCGGCGGCCCTGGGCTTTGGCTCCCGCGAATACGAGTTGGTCACTCTGTAACGGACGGCTGGCGACCAGAGCACTCCATCTGCGGCGTTGGGCCGGGGCTTGCGTACTTCGTGTACGCCGCGCCCCGGCCCGCCTTGTATCTGGGGCACTGTGGCGCCAACTCGCGGTGTAGCGGTGTCCACCTCTATAGTCCGAGTCAGCGGCGAGGCGCCCCAGATGCAAGGTGCCCGGTGGCGATGCGTATTGGAACATACGTGAGCCACCGGGTAACGCCGCAGATGGGGCGCCACACGCCCCGCCAGCCCTCTGTTGTTTGTCGGCAGAGGCGGCAGGCGCGTCATGCTGGCGGAATAGCGCCTGGCCTCGTGTGGTACATTGACCCTGAATGCATATCCACCGTAGGCGACCGGTTTCCACCACTCTAAGGACATCATGGCTAACTTCTTCACCAAGCTGCTCTCGTTCGGCGCCGACAAGGAGCTCAAGCGCTTCGAGAAGCAGGTCGTGCGCATCAACGAGATCGAGCCGCAGTTCACCGCGCTCTCCGACGATGACCTGCGCGAGAAGACTTCCGAGTTCCGTCGACGCTATGCGAACGGCGAGACGCTTGATGACATGCTGCCTGAGGCGTTTGCCAACTGCCGCGAGATGTCGCGCCGCATCATGGGCATGCGCCACTTCGACGTGCAGCTCATCGGCGGCATGGCGCTCAATGCCGGCATGATCGCCGAGATGAAGACCGGCGAGGGCAAGACGCTCGTCGCCACGCTGGCCGCCTACCTCAACGCCATCTCGGGCAACGGCGTCCACGTCGTCACGGTGAACGACTACCTGGCCAAGCGCGACAGCGAGTGGATGGGCCAGCTTTATCACGCCCTGGGTCTCGACGTGGGCCTGCTGCAGAACGGCATGCCGCTCGGCGACAAGAAGCCGGCGTATCTGGCCGACATCACGTATGGCACGAACTCGGAGTTCGGCTTCGACTACCTGCGCGACAACATGGTCTCGCGCGCCTCGGATCGCGTGCAGCGCGGCCACAAGTTCGCCATCGTCGACGAGGTCGACTCCATCCTCATCGACGAGGCGCGCACGCCGCTCATCATCTCGGGCGCAGGCACGCGCTCGAGCGATACGTACAAGAAGTTCGCCCACGCGGTGAAGATGCTGCACGAGGGCACGGACTTCGAGATGGACGAGGCGAAGCACCAGATCGTCGCCACGGACGAGGGCCTGCACAAGGTCGAGGTGCTCGTCGGCATCGAGAACATCTACGACGATATCTCGGGTCAGCTCGTCAACCACCTGCAGCAGGCGCTCAAGGCCCAGTTCATGTACCACCGTGACAAGCAGTACGTCGTCCAGGACGGCGAGGTCAAGATCGTCGACGAGTTCACGGGCCGCATCATGGACGGCCGCCGCTGGTCCGAGGGCCTGCACCAGGCCGTCGAGGCCAAGGAAGGCGTGCTGGTGCGCGAGGAGAACCAGACGCTGGCCACGATCACGCTGCAGAACTACTTCCGCCTGTACGACAAGCTCTCGGGCATGACGGGCACGGCCCTAACGGAGGACGCCGAGTTCCGCCAGATCTACAAGCTGCCCGTCCAGCCCATTCCGCCGAACAAGCCCATCGCCCGTAAGGACCTCGACGACCTCGTCTATCGCACGATCGACGCCAAGTTTGCCGCCGTCGTCGAGGACGTCATCGAGCGTCATGCCACGGGCCAGCCCGTGCTTGTGGGCACGGTGTCCATCGAGAGCTCCGAGCGTCTGAGCCGCCTGCTTGCCAAGCGCGGCATCAAGCACGAGGTCCTCAACGCAAAGCATCACGAGCGCGAGGCTGCCATCGTCGCACAGGCGGGCCGTCTCGGCGCCGTCACGATCGCCACGAACATGGCTGGCCGTGGCACGGACATCTTGCTCGGCGGCAACGCCGAGTTCCTCTCGCGCGACATGCTGCTCCAGCAGGGCATCGTCCCCGAGGAGGCCACTGAGGAGCAGAAGGCTGCCGCGCTCGCGCAGGCCAAGGAGATCTGCTCCGGCGAGAAGGAGAAGGTCAAGGCCGCCGGCGGCCTGGCCGTCATCGGCACGGAGCGCCACGAGAGCCGCCGTATCGACAACCAGCTGCGCGGCCGCTCCGGCCGTCAGGGCGACCCGGGTTGCACGCAGTTCTACCTCTCGCTGCAGGATGACCTCATGCGCCTGTTCGGCGGCGACAAGATGGACAGCATCGGCGCCATGATGCAGAAGATCAAGATGCCCGATGACATGCCCATCCAGGCCAAGCTCGTCACGAAGTCCGTCGAGGGTGCGCAGCGCAAGGTCGAGGACATGAACTTCGCCGCGCGCAAGCAGGTGCTCGAGTACGACGACGTCATGAACAAGCAGCGTCAGACCATCTACACCGAGCGCAACCAGATCCTCGATGGCAAGGACCTCACAGAGCACGTCGAGGACGTCATGCGCGACACGGTCGAGCGCCGCGTGCAGGAGTTCCTGCCGGAGCGCGGCACGGAGGAGCAGCGCGACGTCGAGGGACTCGTCTCGTGGGCAAGCCAGCTCACGGGCGTCAAGGAGCCCGAGCTCGCCATCGATCCCGACAATCAGACCACCGAGGAGATCGTCGACACCGTGCTCGCCTTCGTCGACAAGACGTACGAGACGAAGGCGCAGGGCCTGGGCGAGGAGATGACGCGCACGCTCGAGCGCCAGGTCATGCTGCGCGTCATCGACACGCGCTGGATGAACTACCTGCAGGACATGGACTACCTGAAGACGGGCATTTTCCTGCGCGGCTACGGCCAGCGCGACCCGCTCGTCGAGTACAAGGAGGAGGCGTACCGCTCGTTCGGCGAGCTCGTCGACACGATGTACGAGGACTTCCTGCGCACGATCCTGCGCATCGAGCTCGCGGCGCGCCCCAACGTGAGCCCCGTCACCGCTCCCGGCGTTGCCATGCCCTCGCCGCTGGCCGGCGTGCGCTACTCCGGCCCGGCCGAGGTCGACGGCGACGCGGGCGGTCGCAATCGCCTGCGCCCGGCAGGTGCGAACAACGCCGCCGCAGGCCAGGGGAAGGCTCAGACGTACGTCAAGTCGGAAAGCGACCCGTACGCCAACGTCGGTCGCAACGATCCCTGCCCGTGCGGCAGCGGCAAGAAGTTCAAGAACTGCCACGGACAGAACAGGTAGGAGCACACGTACATGGCCGTCGAGACCCACACCGTCGAGTCCCATGCCGGGGAGGTAGCCGCTCTGCGCCAGCGTCTCGGCGAGGTCGAGCGCTACCTGTCCATCGATGCCAAGCGCGCCCAGCAGGCCGCGCTCGAGGGCGACTCGGCCAAGCCGGGCTTCTGGGATGACCCCCAGGCAGCCCAGCGTGTCATGGGCGACATCGCACGGCTGCGCGAGGACATCAAGGCGTACGATGACGCCGTCGACCTGCTCAACGAGGCGGCAAGCGCTGACGAGCTCGCCGTGGAGGCCGACGACGAGGAGACGGAGCAGTATGCGCTCGAGATGATCGCCCAGCTCGACAAGACGCTGGACGAGCTCGAGCTGGCGAGCTGGTTCACGGGCGAGTTCGACCACGCCGACGCCATCGTCACCATCAAGCCCGGCCAGGGCGGCCTTGAGTCGCAGGACTGGTGCGAGATGCTGCTGCACATGTACCTGAAGTACTGCGAGCAGCGCCGTTGGAAGGTCAAGGTCAACGACGCTCCTGTCGGCGAGATCATCGGCCTCGACCGCGCGACGTTCACCGTGAGTGGCAAGGACGTCTACGGCATGCTCAAGGCTGAGGCCGGCGTTCACCGCCTTGTGCGTATCTCGCCGACCGATGACAAGAAGCGCCGCCAGACGTCGTTTTGCGGCGTCGAGGTGCTGCCGATTCTGCCTGACGATATCGAGGTCGACATCTCGCCCGATGACGTGCGCATCGACGTCTATCGCTCGTCGGGCCCCGGCGGCCAGGGCGTCAACACGACGGACTCCGCCGTGCGCGTGACGCACCTGCCAACGGGTATCGTCGTGACGTGTCAGAACGAGCGCAGCCAGATCCAGAACAAGGCCACGTGCATGCAGATCCTGCGCTCGAAGCTGTACGAACTCGAGCAGGAGAAGCGCGCCGCCCAGATGGACGAGCTGCGCGGCCCGAAGCGCGACGTGTCGTTCGGCAACCAGATCCGCAGCTACGTGTTGTTCCCGTACCAGATGGTCAAAGACCTGCGCTCCGGCTATGAGACAAGCAACGTCGACGCCGTGCTCGTTGACGGCCAGCTCGACCCGTTCATCGTCGCGTACCACCGGTGGCGCGTCCACAACCAGACGCAGGCCGCTGCCGAGCAGGCTGCGGCCGAGCGCGAGGCGCGCCAGGCCGACGAGTCGGAGGATCTCTAGCATGGCGGGGGGCGCTCGCGTGCGCATCCCACAGCAGCTGCGCGCTTCTGGTAAGGACTACCTCACCATTGCGCTCGGCACGCTCGTGACGGCCATCGCGCTCGACTGCTTCCTCGTACCGGGGCAGCTGGCGGCAGGCGGTGCGTCGGGCCTTGCTACCATCATCTACTACCTCTCGGAGCAGACGCTGGGCTTCGCCATTCCCGTCGGCATTCAGACGCTCGTCATGAACGCCATCCTGATGATCCCTGTGTACCTCTCAGGCGGCCTGCGCTACGCGTCGCGCACGATATTCGGCATCGTCACGCTGTCGCTGTTCACCGACGTGCTCGCCCCGTTCGTGCCCGAGCTGGCGACGAGTAACGTGCTGCTGGCGGCCCTGTGCGGCGGCCTTGTGTCCGGCCTGGGCCTCGGTCTGGCCTTCCGCGTCGGCGGCAACACGGGCGGCACCGACATCGTCGCCCAGCTGCTCGCCAAGCGCACGTCCATCTCGGTGGGCACGTGGATGCTCATCGTCGACGCGGTCATCGTGCTGCTGTCTGTCCCGATGTTCTCCATGGAGACGGCCCTGTGCGCGGCGCTGACGATCGTCATCACGAGCATCGTCATCGATTACGTTGTCGACGGGCCCTCCACGGAGAAGGCGGCGTGGATCATCAGCGAGAAGCACGTCGAGATCGAGCAGGTTGTCATGCACCAGCTCGACCGCGGCTGCACGCGCTTTGCGGCAACCGGTTGCTATACCGAGCAGCCCCGCCCGGTGCTGTTCGTGGTACTCTCGCGTAAGCAGATAGGCGATCTCAAGCGTCTGATTGTTCAGATCGATCCCAACGCTGTGGTTGCCATATCTAACATGCACGAGACGTTTGGCGAAGGATTCAAGGAGATCGGAGTCCAATGAGCCCGCAAGCAGGTTCTCAGGAGCACGAGCAGGCATGCGCATGCGCGCAGGCCGCGTCCCAGCCCCCGTCCCCGGCGTTTGACGCCGACAAGGTGCGTGCGGCTGCGGCCCAGATGCGCCGCGACATCGTGACGATGCTCGAGAAGGCCGGCAGCGGCCATCCCGGCGGATCGCTCTCGGCTACGGAGATCGTCGCGACGCTCTACTTCGGCGGCGTGCTGCGCCATGACCCGGCAAACCCCGCCGACCCGAGCCGCGATCGCTTCATCCTCTCGAAGGGTCACTGCTGCCCCGCGCTCTATGCCGCGCTCGCCGAGTCGGGCTACTTCCCGACGGCGTGGCTCGACACGCTGCGCAAGCTGGGCTCGCACCTGCAGGGTCACCCCGACATGCGCAAGTGCCCCGGCGTCGAGGTCTCCACAGGCTCGCTCGGCCAGGGCCTGTCCGTTGCCTCGGGTCTCGCTTTGGGCCTGACGTGGGATGACGCCCAGGGCGCGGGCGCTGATCGCTCCGAGATCCCGCACGTCTACGTGCTCATGGGCGACGGCGAGCTGCAGGAGGGCCAGGTGTGGGAGGCTGCCATGTTCGCGGCCCAGCACAAGCTCGGCAACCTCGTGGCCATCGTCGACAACAACAACCTGCAGATTGACGGTCACCTCCAGGACGTCGTCGACCTGGGCGACATCGCGGAGAAGTTCGCGTCGTTTGGCTGGTACGTCGTCGAGTGCGCTGACGGCAACGACGTGGACCTCGTGCACGAGGCACTCGTCGCGGCCACGGCCGTCGATGACAGGCCGGCCGTCGTCGTGGCGCACACCGTCAAGGGCAAGGGCGTCTCGTTCATGGAGGACCAGGCCGGCTGGCACGGCAAGGCGCCGAACGCCGAGCAGCTTGCCCAGGCCCTGGCCGAGATCAACGCTGCCGCCGAAGCCTGCGGCCTGTCCGTGCCCGCCGTCGCGTGCGGGTGCGCCGAGAAGGGACGTGCCGATGTCTAACATCGCTGCTGAGAGCCAGGACCGTCCCGCTCGCGCGACGCGTGAGGCGTTCGGCGCGACGCTCGTGGAGCTCGCCGAGGCGGGCGTGCCCGTCGTTGCTGTCGACGCCGACCTCGCCGGCTCCACGACGACGGCGAAGCTCGGCAAGTTTGACGCCAAGCTGCTCGTTGACGCCGGCATCGCCGAGCAGGACATGATGGGCATCGCCGCCGGCCTGTCGCTGGCGGGACGCATCCCGTTCACCGGGTCGTTTGCCGTGTTCGGCACGGGCCGCTGCTACGACCAGATCCGCAATACGGTGTGTTACGCCAACCTCAACGTCAAGGTGTGCCCGACGCACGCCGGCCTGTCTGTGGGTCCCGATGGCGGCAGTCACCAGATGCTCGAGGACCTGGCGCTCATGTGCGCGCTGCCTAACATGCGCGTGCTGGTGCCGGCCGACTACGAGGCCGCCTGCGCCGCCATCCGCCTTGCCGCCGCCACGGAAGGTCCCGTGTACGTGCGCATGGGTCGCGCCAAGGTGCCCCAGGTGTACGAGCCGGGCTTCGAGATGACGCTTGGCGGGTCGCGCATCCTGCGCGAGGGTTCGGACGTGACGCTCGTGGCCTGCGGTGTCGAGGTCGATGAGGCCATGCGCGCCGCTGGGGCTCTCGCGGCCGAGGGCGTCTCCGCCGAGGTCATCGATGCCTACTCCATCAAGCCGCTCGACGAGGCGACGATTGTGGCGTCGGCTCGCAAGACGGGGCGCGTCGTGACGTGCGAGGAGCACAACATCGTGGGCGGTCTGGGCTCGCGGGTGGCCAGCGTGCTCGCGCAGCAGGCTCCGACGCCGATGCGGCTCATCGGCACGCAGGACGTCTTTGGCACGTCGGGCGAGTTTGGCGAGCTCATGGCGCACTACGGCTGCGACGCCGCCGCCATCGTGGCTGCGGCCAAGGAGCTGCTGGCGTAAAGAGCGTGCTTTTGCGGGTGCGATGGGCGGGTGCCTCTCGATGCGAGGGGCGCCCGCTTTTTTGTGGCGCGCGGGGGGCGTTTGGGGCGCGTGCTGCCGGTGCTGCTGGGGCGTGCGGCTACAAAATCGCGCGTTGTGAATTCGGCTGCTACGTTTTGGTGCGATATGTACGATTGCGGGCCGTGTTGCGGTTCGTTGGCGCGCGTATGAGTGGGAAAGCCGCAGGTGGGCGATGCGGAAGTATTCCTAGTAATGCAATTGTGTCGTACATATCGACACGTTTTGTATCAGCGAAATTCACGAGGCGGCATTTTGTAGCAGATAGCGTGCCGACTGGCGGAGCCCGGCGAGAGAAGGTGCCGGCTGACGCCATCATCGCAGGTGACGCGCGTAGTCAGGTACGCGTGCCCCCAGAGTGAGACCCCTGACTACATGGCTCTGGCGGCATCGTCGTGGCTCGAATGCTATATCTGAGAAGGCTACGATGGAAGCGCTCTGGCGCGGGGCGGCGGCGAGGGGGTCGGTGCGATGGCGTGGATGCGGCGGGTCGCAGGCGTGGTGTGGGGCCATCGTCTCGAGGCGCTCTGCTGCCTGTGGTTCTCCGTCGTGACGGCCATGCCGCATCTGTCGCGCAGCGAGTTTCTCCTGTTCTTCTCTCCGAGGTCGGCCGACGGCACGTTCTCGTGGTCATCGGGGACGGTTTCCTTTGGGGCGACGTATGGGTTTGTGTTTCTTGGCCTGTTGGCCGGTCTGTGGGTGGCGTCTCTTCCACCGGTAAGCATGACGCTGCGGACGGGCCGCGTTTTGCGCCGAACACTGTGGGTTGTGGGTGTCCTGACGACGGCGCTGTTTGTGGGCGACGTCTTGGGCGCAGACGTCCCCATTAGGGAGCTGGCGTATGCCTGGGGGCTGGTTCCCTCCCCGGGCACGGGTCTCTGGCCTGCCGGCATCCCTGCGTGGTACCTGGGATACTCGATGGTGACGGCGTGGATCGGGCAGCACCGCGCCCTCCTTGTGGCGGTGAGCGGCTTCGCATGCGGAGCCTGTGGTTGGGCGATTGCGACGCGTCGTGCCGATTCCGGGGCGCAGCGGCCTGGCGTCGCTGGCCATGCGAGTGCGTGGTTGGGCATGGTGGAACTCGCTTCTCTGCTGATGGGCCTGACGCGGGCATACGCCGGCGCGCTGCTCCTGCCGCATCCCGCGTTTCCTCTACCCCTCATGGGCGCCGACAAGATGTTGCGCCCCGAATACGCTTGGGTGGATCCCACGCTTGCGTTTGCGTGGGTGCCTTTTGCGCTCGCGCTTGCTGTTGCCGGGACGCTCATGGCCGTGCTGAGTTCGGGATGCCAGGGGCACGGCGCTCACGCTGATGGGAGCGCTGCGATTCTTTACCCCGAGCGCATATTGCTGGCGGTGCTCGTGCCGACGGGTGCGGGGGAGCTCATATTCCGGCTGGCGGGACGACTCTACCCGCCGGCGCTTGGGATCGGGCAGGGCGTGGCGATCGTGAGCCTGGTGCTCTATGTCGGCGCGGCCGCGGCGCTCATCGTGCTGCTTGCGCGGAATCTTGGAAGTGCGCGTGTTGCCTGCAGAGAGGCGCGCTGCGACGGCGCAGGGCGCGGAGGGCAGTCGTCTGTCGACGACGTGTCAGACGGGCTTGCGGACAGGGGCGTGACGCCCCCTGCTGCGGGCGGCGCCGGACTGGATCTCGAGGTGCCGGGCGGCGGCGCGGTTGGGGAGGCGGGGATCGCTGGCTCCGTCGGCTCAGCGGCCTCGGGGAACAAGGGATGCTCCCCATACGCGTCGGCACGCTGGATGGGAGCGGTTGCCTCGCTTGGAGACGGGTCGGATCTTGTCCGGGAGACGACGGAGCCCGCATCGCGCCCGGAGGCCGAAACCGCAGGTGATGTCAGGGCTCTGCTCGCCGATGCGCTGCCCTATGCGGCGCTCGCTCGGCTGACGGCCTGGGGGCTGACCGACAACGAGATCAACGCTGTGAGGGCGCGTGTCGTGGGCCTGACGTCGCGTCAGGCGTCCGATGCGCTGGGCATCCAGCCGTCGACGGTGCGCGCCTATGGCCGACGCGCCTGCACGAAGGCTGGCGTTGCGACGCTCGACGAGCTCGTGGCGGCGCTCGGTGTGGAGTGCCGGGCGTTGGAAAGCGCCGCTGACCTGCGTGTTTTTGAGCTGGCGGCCGGTGCGGAAGAGGCGGGCGCAAACGTCCCGGAGCGCTCCTCGGCTGCGATGCCTGGCACCCGGCAGGACGATCGGGCGCGAGACGCCGCAGGTTTGGATGATAACGGGCGCTTTGGGCTGGGCGGAGGGACGCGCTGCGCTCTTGCCCAGGCTGCTCGCGTTTCCGGCGTGGCGGGCGTCGGGATCGTTGGCCTGCTGACGCTGCTGCCCTATGGCGTCATCGCCAGTGCGTGGGGAATGGTGTGGGAGACGGCGTTTGGCGTCGGGCTCGGCTTGCTCTTGTGGTTTGCCTGCTCGCGCTTCGCCCTTCGACGTCGTAACACTGGCGGGCTACCTGCCTGGCTGGGTGCCGTCGTGTTATCGGCGCTGCTCGTCGCATCGACGTTTGCGCTCGTGTGGTGCCAGGGCAGACCGGGCGACCTTGGCAATGTCTTTGGCGGGCGCAGCGGCGGGTGGGCGCTCGTCGTCGGTTCCACGGCTCTCGTTGCGACCTGCCTGCTCGCGGCACTTGATTGGTTGGCAGGTTGGTGGGTGTCCACCCGGTCCTTCGAAGCTGTGCAAGGCGTCCGCGTCGCGCGGAACTCGGGCGAGCGCGCACCCGTGCGCCCCGCCCCCGAGGACGCTGCGGAGTGCGAAGGTGCCGGCGACGCGGCCGATGATCCGAGTCGGCCTTGCGCGTCACGTGCCGGACACCCGTCTCGGACGGAGGCGGATGGCGAAGATCCTGCGGGCACCGATGCCCCCCGGCTTCCGCGGTTTCCTCGCGCACAAGGACGTTTTGGCGCGCTTGGCAGTGGACATCCTATAGGCGTCAATGGCGCCTCCCCGTGCTCGCGCTCTGTCTGTTTACGGGGTCGCCTCGACGCGCTGCTATCCAACGTGCGTGTGGGCCTCTCCGAGGCTCTTGTACTTGTCCTCATCGGCGCAGCTGGCACGCTTGCGACCTGCGGTCCTGCGGTGCGAAAGACGCTCATCGGGGTGGCGCTCGGGATGGTGGTCATCGGCCTGTTCGGGGCGAGCAGGGGCGGGGAGCGTCGCGCGTCCGGGCCCGTGGCCCGTGCGCTCGCCCGGCCCGTCTCTGGCGGCCTGGGGTGCATGACATTGGCGCTTGCTGCCGTGCTGCCGCTGGCGTGGGAGGAGCTGTGGCGGGGCCGGACATTCGCCTCGCTCGAGGTGCCGTGCGCGTATTTCGTGCTGGTGCTTGCCGTCTTTGGGGTGGGATGGCTGTGGGCCGTGCGCCCGAAGGCCCGGCTTGCCTGCGTGGTCGCTGCGGCGTTCGGCGTAGGTATTGCCGCGCTGGAAGGGACGCTGTTCGGGCTTGTTGCTGGGGGAGCCTTGCTCTGCCTCGTTACTCTGCTGATCCCGGGGTGTGTTTCGGCACCTGAGAAGACTGACGGTCTGGGGAGTGAGCAACGGGCGTGGGCCTGGCATGCGCCGGTCCTCATGCTTTCCGCCGGCTGCTTCGCGGCGGTGTATGCCGCGAACGTTTATGGCACTGCGTTGTTTCGCCAGGGTAGCGGCGCCGTGTTTGGTGGCCAGGAGGGCTACGCGCTGTTTGTGGGCACCATCGTGGGGATATGCCTGGTTGTGCTTGCGCTCGGGTGGATCGCTGCCTGTGTGCTGCGCGAGTGCGACGCCCGAGCGGTTCGCCTTGCCCCGACGCCTTCGCAGGCGACGCGACTGCGCGGCTATCTGGTGGGCCGGGGTCTGCGTGAGCTGGAAGTCGACGTGGCGCTGCTGACGGCCTCGGGTGCCAGCGCGGCGCAGGTGGCGCAGTCGCTCAGCTATGCGCGCTCCTCCGTGGCCTCCGCTCGCCGCGAGGCCTATCGCAAGCTGGGCGTGCACTCTCGCGAGCAGCTCGTCACCGTTCTTCAGGCAGTTCTCGCCGCATAGGAGGACGGGGATCCGCCTAGAGCGTGGTGCCCGCGCCGTGCCCGCTCGAGAGGCGTCCACGTTCGCGCACGATCCGCCGCGTCGCGCCTCACTCGGTGGATGGCGCACGCTTCGGGGAGCTCCCGTGCTTGCACCGTGCATTGCCTGAGAGGCGGCGCGTATGCGAGGCGTCCTCGCACGGCCGCGCCGCCCGGATGGGATGTCGTCACGGTGTCCGATTCCGTAGCATGCGGTGCGACGCCCGGTGCAATCAAGCGACGCATGGTGCGCCGCAAGGCGGAATTCACCTCGAAGTCATCAACAAACATGCAGGTCAGACCTGTAGTCACGCGTCGGCATGCGCTCCCTCTTGCCTGACGGCAGACGGCGCGGCTTCGTCGTGCAAGCCTAGAGTCGGACACGCCCAAGGCGAGGCGGGGCGCGTCTGACAGAAGCGCCCATCCGTTCTCGGCGCGCTTCGCTCCCCATGGAGTGCCGTTCCCTATCGCCTCGACGAAAAGGAGGAGTCCCCATGAAGGCAAACAATACGACCCCGACGATGTCCGCCGCTCCTGCCCGCATCTCCGAAGCTGTCTCACGCCGTCGCTTTGTCGCAGGCGCCCTTGGCCTGGCCGGCGCCTGTGTCGCGGCGTTTGCGGCCCCGCTCGTGGCGCGCTCCGCGTTTGCTGACCCGGCCGCGAGCATCGTGGACGGGGCCGCGGCGTCCGCTCGAGACGGCATGGTCAACGGTCCGGCGGATTCGGCTCGGGCTGATGATCCCGACGGCCTGTATTTCCTGCGTAACGAGATTCCCATGGGCCAGACGGTCGCCCTGAGCAACGAGACGGATCCCAACTCGACGCCCGACCAGGTGAACCACGGCCTGGGCTGGGAGGGAACGATGGAGGTCACGGTGAACTCCGCGACGCTCTATCAGGGCTCGTTCAATGTCGATGAAGACCTCAACAAGCTCGACCTCGGCTATATCGCGCAGGGCAAGCCCGGTGGGTTGAGCGACTGCGAGTACGAGTGGACGGACTGGCGCCTGCTCATCGTCAGCCTTTCGATGACGAACGTCGATGCCGTGACGCCGGTGCAGGCCGCGCGCGACGCGAATGACCCCGACCAGAAGGCGGACTTCTCGACGCTGCCCGAGGACATGTTCAAGGACTTCAACATCGGCTCGTGGCGCCTGACGTCGAAGGAAATGGGCGCATACGACTCGATTGTCGCCACGTTCAGCGGCACGAAGGACGATCCCGGCATGGGAGAGGTCTATCACTACCAGCTCGAGCCGGGCGAGAAGAAGGACTTCCTCATTGGGTACTGGGTGCGGGTCGATGCCGACTTCTCCGGGCTCTACCTGATGGACAACGTTGACGGCCAACTGCCCAACGGCAACTTCTTCAAGCTCGACGTTGTGGCGGCCAACGCCGAGGCTGCCGAGGGCACGAGCCTCGCGTAAGGCAGGTCAAGGCGGGCGGCGGGCGGGTCTCGTTTCTGCCCGCCGCCCGGATGGCTATCGCCCGAGCTCTGCGAGGTCGGCGGATGTGGCGGGCTCGAAGCGCCAACGGGTGGCTGTCTGCGGGTACTTCTCGTGGTCGACCTCGCTGAAGAACAGCGCGGCCGGACGCACCCACGTGCCAAACGGCGGGTAGAGGGCCTCGTACACGACGAGGTCCTCATCCGTCTCTGTGTGGCGAGCGAATGCGAGGATGCGATAGAGGTAGCGCTGGCTGCCGTCGGCTACGTTTTCGCGCTTGAAGTTGCGCACGATGTCGCCGACGTGCAGGCCGTGCCTATCGATGGCTTCCGGGCTCTCGACGCTTGCGTCCATGGGACTCTCCCCCTCGTGTAGGGCGGCTGCGGGCCCCTGTGGGCCTTGCATTGCCGCGCGTTGCGACCATTTTGCACGCGCGGGGCCGGATCGTGGCCAGGAATCGAGCTCGGGGGATGCGGCAGATTTCTTGGACCAATCCTACACCGGCAGGCCCAGCCTCGCCCTCCTGCCGTCGATCGTCTCGTAGCGGGTCCGGGTGCGCC